>NZ_VIUG01000015.1:0-127428 GCF_007828255.1 Pseudomonas sp. SJZ078
CTCCACAGCCATAACAACTACCTGCCGCCAATAGCCATGGAGCAGCAGGCAGCTTGATCACCGTAATCGGTGTCCGGAAAAACTTGACCAGAACAGGCTCGCTCCCACAGGTTTTTTCAGGGTGTGGAGGAAAAGTGAACACCCAGAAACAACAAAGCCCCCGCATTTCTGCGAGGGCTTCGTCTTGTATGGTGCCGGCACCAGACGAACGGTATGTTTCTGCGGGGCTAGGTTTTTCGGGCGTCTGGAGTTCGCTGGAAAATTCGGCGTACCCCAACTAGTAACTATAAATAAATCAGCTAGTTATGGCGCTTAGTGGAATCGAACTGGGGCTTCACTGGCGAGTACCAAATATTCACATTCAGCCTGACCTAGGGCCTGCTAGCGCATCCTAGGGTGAGCACCGCCTCATAGCTCAGTCATCAACGCTTCAATTATTTTGTCGTGTCTTAACTGAATCGCGTCCTTCCCCCAAATCTGCATGTTGGTGACGAACGTGGCTATTTCTCGCTGCTGTGCGTTGTGTGTGTAGGTAGCCAGCTTTCTGGAAAATACGATATTGCCCACGGCACAGTTATGGGATTTGGAAAGCAGTAGGTAATTGCCGAGGCAGTTCAGATATTCAGAGGTGAACGTTTCATCGTATTCATCGTATCCGTGGGGCATGCCTGTGGGTTCACTCCTAGGTGCAATGTGCTCGAGTTCTGGGCTCTGGATTGTGTCAAAACGCTTTGGCATGTAGCCCCGCTGGCCGCGACGCTCTAGGTGAATCTCATATTTCCAGAGCAGGTGCTTGGCTGTTGCATGGTTGATTTCCCCCTGCAGCGCCTCTTCCAATTTCTCGGTATTCCAATAGGCCCACCAGGATTGATCCGTGTTTTTCAACCAATCGATGTGCTCAAGTATCGGGGTGATACTACTGTCTTTAGTGGTGAAGGCTTCATAAACTCCGTTGATTCGAGCGGTAATGTCGGCACGCGTACCAATCAGTCGATGGCGCACGATCAAACCTTCAAAAGCGCTGCACAGTGCACCAATGTCAGTGATCGGCAAAGCGTAGCGATAGGCCTTGATGATAAACGGCAGAGTGATCGCAATCCCACTGAGCGTCACCAACGAATGGATCTGGAAATGTTCCTTCTCGTGCTTGCCAAAAAAATCGGACAGGTGGAGGAAACTAGCAGACAACGATCGGGTGAAAGACTGAATGAACTCGATGGGTTCCTTGCCAGCGAGCATTTTCCCTATTTTTTCTAGAGTATTGCTTTCCCATAGAGAATTGAAGTCAACACGAAGGGTGTATAGCAATACATCATCCTCGTTGATTCGGTATTCAATGGAGGAGATGGATTTGTAGATGTTCTCGAACCGCCCTTTGATTTCGGCGATTAACAGCGCCTTATGATCGTCGTCATGACCATGCAAGTGCACGGTATACATAAACTGCGCCTTGACGACTTCAAGGTTTGAGGGGCGTTTACCGCGGTTGTTCTGAAAGATGAACATCTGAATCGCTTCTGATTCATCTCGCACCGGGTGTGTGGTGCAAACCGCCTGGCAGACGATTGCTAACATTTCGGTCAAATAATCTTCCGATTTATCTCGAAGTTGCACCTTGAAGTAGTCGAATGCCCGAACGATTCGCTGGGCGGATGCGGTTTCAAGGCCATGGTGATCGGTTTTGGATTGGTCAATTACGTAGTCGACGAACAATTGATTGTCATAGTCGACTGTGTTGAAGCGGATTTCGCTGCGCCGCCTTATCATGTCTTCGAAACAAATATGCTCGGGGTCGGTCAATTCGCGAAGGGATTTGAGTCGGGTGAACAGCGCTGCTAGAAACAAGGTCAGGGTAGTCAGACGCTGCTGGCCGTCGATCACCCGAAAGAGTTGTCCGGCTTCCTCAAACAGAAAATGCCCGAAGTAGTACGGGCTTCGGGTATTGCTGGCTCGGTACTCTTCCAAGTCCGAAAGGAAGACGTCAGTCTGGGTGCTGCGGCTACTAGTATCGGTGGGTGTCTCCCAGGAATAGGCACGCTGGTATGCGGGAACCACGATGCGGTTGTTGGCCATCATTTTTTGGATGGTTGTTGAAGGTTCCACGGGTAATGTCCTTATAGGCTGCCAAAAATGATGGCCATGGGCCTCATGATCCCTGAATCCCTACTTTTCCACACCGTTTTTTGGCTGCGTGGCTCGCTAAGTTCTAAGAAAGGGGAATACCCATTTTTTGTTCGTGGAGGGAGATTTATACCCCCTCAAATTGAGGAAGTCTCCGCCTACCTTTGGTGGAGGGGGTAGCGTTTCACTACCCCCCGTAAACGCTACCTGAACTTCCTGGCAAACCTTCCTTTTACCACCCTGGTTAGGTAGCTATTGAGCCCGTGGCCAGATCGGGCGAGCCGCTGCAGCTCGGAAACCACGGCTGCGCCAGGTTGCGTGCCATCGTAGAGATATTTCCATCCATCGCTGAATGCGACGACTATTGATCCTGGTCCAATCTCGTACCCTGCGACGCCTGAATCACCACCTCTGTTTCCGTACCGTTCCATGCTTTCAATCCTTCTGCGATGGCTGACATTGGCGATAGTGGCATGAAGGTTTGGCGGGAGGCACGACAAGTTGGATAGGTAGATACGCGGCCCTGCAGTGATGTTTGTGGTGGGAGTGTTTGCGGCGCGTCTGGTAACGTCGGGTCCGCACCGCTTCAACGCGGTGATATCGTGTCGCCGTTACTGCTGACGCAATGGCACAACCTACAAGGAGGAATGAATGAGCGATGAACAGAAGGTCTTAGAGGCACTCCACAAAAATGGGAGCCTGGACAATGAAGAGGATAAGGTTAGGGGGATTGCTCAACGGGCCGTTGATAACGGTTACGACAATCTGAGTCCCCTTCAAAAGAATGTGCTTGCTCCTTTGCTGACTAGAGCCTGCGATGGGGTGACCAATCCGGGCGACCACCACAATGACTGCCAGGCCGTATTAGAAGGCGCAGCTTTGGTTGCAGCTTTGGAGAGCGAGGCTTACTACGAGGCAGTTCTGTGCGAAGACTGCGTCAATGAAACTGAGCAATATGCGCGGGAATGGGAACGTATCCAAGCGGAGTAGTGTTACTCACCAGTCAGACACATTTTAAGACTTGGCGGTCGTTACTCAGCCGCCAAGTCTCCGCATTTACCCATTCCTGTTCACCCTTTTTTCTGAATAGCCAAAATAGGGCCGTATTGGTGGTGCGAGCCTGCTCATTGAGGTGGTGTGATTTTTGGGGAAAAGAGGGGGGCTGTTTACTGCTAGCCCGGTGCTAGCCCGAGGAAGCAACAAAAAAGGCCTGCATCGCTGCAAGCATTTATTTGTATGGTGACACCAGGAGTCGAGCCGTACTAAAAATAATAATAATATTAATATGTTGCACTCATATTCAGCTCTCATTTACCTCTATTTCTATCCTTAAAAGCTTGGTGCTCACCTTACGTTTTCCGTCTAAGCCCTCGGCGAAGCTGCGTGGCCGGTTATCCTTTGACTAGAGAGCGAGAGCTCCTATGAGATTTCAGCTGCGATGGGTCATCGAGTAAACAGTCAGTTATTGCTGTCAATTTAAAATAGGCAAGCCAGAAACCCTAGGTCTTCAACCGACAAAGATAGAGACAGTTTGCTCAATCACTCACACCCGTAGCCCGATACCTAGCCAACGAAAGATTTCGGGGCTATCTTGATGGAATTGCGCCCAACGCTGCGCCAGTTTCACATGTTTAATTACAAAAAAATCGGTTGAAGGGAATGAGCATGCGATTCGATGGAAGTTTAGAGGAGCTCAAGAAAAAACTTGAACCACTCGCCTCTGCCGGCGAGTGGCGAGAAATAAATAATAACCAACACCAATTTAAAACAAAAAGCAAAGGAATATTAAATTGGTACCCATCAACTGGTGGGATTCTGTTTCAAGGTAAAGCTCATTTTGCTCAAAAACTTAGAGCATCGGTAGAACCGCTCTTGAATACTGAAGCTCATAATGAAGCTGATGCCAGAGAAGTGTCGGGAAGTGCTGAAGAAATAGTTGCGGAGCTATCTGTAGAGGATACCTCAGAAAATACATACTTTATAGACGATACATATTCTGATTCCGAACTTATCATAGGGCTCGTTGGGACAATCGGAACAGATCTTCCCGAAGTATCAAAATTAATAACTGATCGGCTGAAAATATTCAAATACGAAACTAGAAATATAAAAATATCTGCTGATATAATTGCAAACATCGGGAACCCTTCGCAAAGTACACATGAGTTCGACCGAATAAGCTCTTACATGGAAGAAGGTAATAGGCTGCGCAAAGAAAGTCGAGATAATTCGATATTGGCTTTAGGGGCAGCGGCACAAATAAATAAGTCCAGGGGGAAACAAGAACCACTTCGGCGCAACGCTTTTATTATAAATTCATTAAAAAGCCCAGCCGAAGTCCAAAAGCTCAGAAAAATATATTCAGATGGCTTTTTTCTCATTGGCGTACATGCGGATCACACACGAAGGTATGAGTTTTTAACAAAAGACAAATCAATGACAAAAGAGCAAGCCTCTAGACTAATAGAAAGAGACGCAGACGAAAGAGAAGAGTACGGTCAACACACTCGCGATACCTACCATCTTTCAGATTTTTTCATTGATTATAATGGCAATTCTGACTCTCTAAAAAAACAAATATGGAGAATTCTAGATCTGCTTTTTGGAAAGCCATATATAACACCAACATTTGATGAGTATGCTATGTTTATGGCCTTCTCAGCTTCTTTAAGGTCCGCAGATCTTTCCCGGCAAGTTGGTGCCGTACTTACAAAAAACCGCTGCATAATCTCGACGGGGGCAAATGACGTCCCCAAAGCCCATGGCGGGCTGTATTGGCCAGACAAAGATGAAACGACTCAAGAAATCACTGATGTCGCCGATGGCCGAGACTACATGAAAGGAGAAGATTCGAACGCGATCCAAAAGCGGTTAATAATTGAAGGCATAATAGAAGCAGTGCCTGAAAAATATCGAGAGGAGCTGGCACCGCTTATCAAAAACAGTAAAATTAAAGACATTACTGAATATGGGCGTGTTGTTCATGCTGAAATGGAGGCGCTACTTTCCAGTGCGAGATCTGGTGTCAGCACTGCAGAAAGCGATTTGTACTGCACAACATTTCCCTGCCACAACTGCGCTAAACATATAGTTGCGGCTGGAATTAAACGAGTTGTATATGTCGAGCCTTACCCAAAAAGCAAAGCCTTAGAGTTTCATTCAGACTCAATTTCGCTAGACAAACGCAGTAAAAATGTCGTTTTCGAACCATTTATTGGCGTTGGACCTAGAAGCTTTTTTAACCTATTCTCCACAAATCTCGGTAGCGGGTATCCAGTCGCCCGCAAAACTGAGCATGGCCAAACGATTGACTGGAAAGAGACTGATGCTAAATTGCGCACCCAGATGTTGCCTTGTTCGTACATGGAACGTGAAACCATAGCTGCAGCTCTGCTATCAAGGTACATAGAGGAAAACTAATATGAGCAGCAACAAGCAAGATTTTATCAATTACCTCAATGAGTCTCGCCGGGTCGTAGAGCAGTGGCCCACCTGGAAGCAAGAGTCTTTGAAGGCTGCGCAGGGAAGCCCACGCTCGCCATCTCCTCCTCGAGAACGCGAAAAAAGCTGACTCCAATTAAAATTTAGGCCGAATCTGCTATCCGATTGACATAGCCTTGGGCATAAATTATCAGCGTATATCCCCTAGCGTTACAATGCATGGGGATGTACTGATATTAGTATCGGCAAATAGTGCCTGCGCCTCAGCACGTCCTAACCGCCGCTTGACGGGCTCCTCTCAAGATCGAGGTCGAACCTCGACATGCTGCGGCAGCGGAGCTGTTTTGGTCTCGGGGCAGTAATGGTAAATATCAGAAACTGATTTGCCACTACACCAGGTATTACAATCAACTGGGCTATATGGCATGTATGGCCATGCTCAAAAGCAGTACATACGCTTAACACTATAAGGATTATGGCACGAAAGTATCACGTGACTAGACGGAGCACTGGTTTTTTTCCAACGACACTATGCTCCGTTGTATTGAGGTTCCCCTCTATAACCACTGGCGCCAATCCAAAGAGAATTTGGTTCAAATCATTAGCCGTGACATTTAGTTCGTGCGCAATAGATTTAACTGATAATCCTTTGTCGCGCGCATAACTTAGAACTTTTTGTAATACTTGTGAAGTTTCATGAGGCCCAGGATTAATCTCTTTAGTTCTTGCTCCCATACTGGATAGCTCTATACAAATGCTCCGATAAAGCCACTCAGTCAATATTCCAACTCGGTGCAACCTGAAAGCCAGAGCCATTGCTGAAACGTTCCAAAATTTCTTTAAGCGAATTACATCAGCAGTTGTTCTACACTGCCAACCATACGCTAGAGCACTATCTTTAGGCATTAGCAATGCGGAGGCAAACGCATTAGCCTCATGCTCAACTTCTTTTCCTTTGTTTTCCCCATGCTGATGAAGAACCAGATGGCCAAGCTCATGCGCAGCATCAAAGCGGCTGGCCTCTGCTGATTTCATGGTATTTAAAAAAACAAAAGGAGTAGAACCCCTGCGCCAACAAGAAAAAGCGTTTACTTGGCTAGTTTCTTCCGCAAGACAAAAAACTCGGACTCCCCTGGACTCCAAGAGATGAACCATATTTTTTATGGGCGAATGTCCCAACCCCCATGCAGCGCGAACAGACTCAGCTGCCATTTCAGGATCCATGCCAGACAGATCCGGCACCGACACTTTAGGTAAATCAAATCGTTGATCGATCCAATCACTTAAAAGGTAGGCGATCCCACCTGCCGCCAAGGCAGCATTCTTCTGCGCAGCCGTCATGCGAGAGAAAGATCTAAAGCTGGCATTCTCGTCTGATGGAGCTTGAATGTCAGGCCCGAAAAAAAACTCGACCGGGAAGTCGAGCTTCGAAGCTAAAGCAAGAATACTCTGCTCTGTCGGTGGAGAATCTCCATTTTCAAAGTTTGAAATGCTCTTTGTGCTTAGCTCCACCAAATCAGCAAGCGATTTTTTTGTCCATCCTCGCCGCTGGCGTGCAAGTACCAAGCGGCTAGGGTTGAAATCGCTTATATCTCTCATAATTTTGGAATAACCGGAATATCGAGGTTCTGTTCAGGATCTGGCGCACCAAAAGGATCAGGTGTCCCCAGACGGATCGCCGGCATGATAATCCGAGCAGACCAACCGTCAACCTTTCCGTTATCCCCGATTGCAATAGGGCAGGAAAGCTCATACCGAATCTCTTCACCAGCAAGGTCTACGTAATACAGAAGAATCCATAGCATCTGCTCATCATCACGAGACGGGAGCTCCACTGTCGAAGACGCCTCAGAGCGAAACAGATCTCCCTGCCTTGAATTGAACGCTACACTTTTTGAGGTTTGCGCACCTTTAGCATTCTTCGTCTGTGGTGTCTGGTTAGGGTTCCCAGTATTCACATCACCACTACTAACCGTGATTGCGTAACGTCCGCCAGGAGAAACAACTCTTGGCTGGCCCTTGGGGTTAGTCGGCTTCCAGCTTTTCGGGAGAAGAATTGCTCTGATTGCCTGAGTGCCATCAGCCCAGCCGCTCGTCCCAGAGTAGCCTTTTGGATGAAGTGGACTCACCGAAGCAAAAGCTCGATAACACTGCAGAACGACAGAGTTGAGCTCGGCCTCTGACACCCCAATGGCTTCGAGCAACTCTTGATTGGAGGAGGTTTGCAGATTAAAAATTTGCTTCGGCGTCACAGGGATGCCTCCATCAGATTATTTCCGCTTTTATAACATCATTTGATGTTGAAAAATAGGAAGCCCGATGAGATCGGATAGGTGGCAATTTTTTCCTTGGCTTTCCTCGCTTTCGTGACGCCAATGCCTGCTTATGCCGCAATTCTCAAGCAAACGCAGCAAAGCAGATCAGCCTGAAAACGAAAAACATCGTGAAGTTCCTCGCGACGACCTGCTAATTTATGTGGGCGCTTGACGGTGTAAAATTCCCAACAAACGTTCACTAGCGAGGCTGCCATGACCGGGATATCCCTGAACCTGCCGGAAGACCTTTCGAACTCTCTCGCCGATCTGGCCAAGACGAATGGCCAAAGTGTGAGCTACTTGGCGATGGACGTTCTTCGCGACTACATCGAGCACGAGAGGACACTGACTGCACAGATCGAACTTGCGGTAGAGGAAGCCGATCAAGGTAAATTCGCCACCGATGAGCAGGTAGCAGCTATGCGAGCCCGGCGCTGGAGCAGGAATGCGCGTTGAGTGGCTGGAAAAAGCCCTCAAAAACCTGGAAGACGAAGCTAGTTACATAGCCCTTGAAAACCCCAAGGCTGCTGACGACTTCTCCGATGCGATCTTTGCCAGCGTGGACAAGCTGGCCCAATTTCCAGCCATGGGCCGTGAAGGTCGAGTCAAAAATACGCGCGAATGGGCAGTGCCGAACTGGTCCTATCTCATTCCCTATCGAGTACGTGGTGATCGCCTCCAAATCCTCGGTGTGTTTCACACACGGCAACGCCCTCGCACCAAGTGGTGAAGGCGCGTAAAAACGCTCTGGATAGAATGAAATGCCTCTTCCTGCAGTCCGATGCCTAGTGGCCGAATTGCCAAGACTTCCCTAACCGTTTCGTAAGTAACCGCATCGTCAGCACAAAGTAATAGCGTGTCGATTCCGCATGCCTATTCAGGCAGTGATTTAAAAACCACACGAGATGCTTTTGCTGCCACGTCCAGGGATTGTCTCGATGCCAGCGGTCGGCAATTGCAGTCTGAATGGCCGTGGCCTGCCGAATGTGGCGCAAGCAGGTGGCATGCGACCCACTCAGAGCTCCCGCCAGAAACAACTCCATATCAAATACTTTGTTCATACTCGGCCTCCGATGTATGCCGACGCTATATCAATACGTCGATGACCCAGTTCATAGCTGATTTGCACCCGAGCCTCACGATCCAAACGTGGGTCTAGCTGAAAGCAATGACCGCAATTAACGGGCGCAGAATGCTGAGTGATTTGCTCATAGCGTTCACACGCATAGGCCGCCCGCAATTCGTGAAAGCCTTTGAGGTTATGGGTATGCAGGATGTCCCGTGCGGGACGGAGGACTGCCAGTTGGAGGTCTCGGTAGCTTTCATTAGGTGCCAGCAGGTTACGACTACCTTCGGGCGATACATGCTCGGCGTAGTTCAATGCCTCCCGAACATATTCATCTGCAACTATCCAGCGAGGTGCGAACGCTCCCGAGCGACCGCCTTTGGTGCCATCCTGGATGTTGATCTTGCCGAGTTGTTCCGCTTCTCGTTTCAATCGCACGAGGTCCGCCAGGATAGCTTCACGCAAGCGCATGCCGGTCGCTCTTGCCAGCTGCACAATAGCGGTGGCACGTGGCAGATGGTGCTCGCCGAGGGCATTGATGATGCCTTCAAGCTGCTCACGATCCTGGCCTTGCGGCGCGGAGGTGCGAACAGCCGTGCGCTGAATGCCCAGCGCTTTGCTCGGACTCGGCACTTTCACATACTGATCACCGCGAAGTGCCGCCAGGGTGCGGTTGATGCTGGATAACCGATTTTGCGCAGTCGCGATTGCAATCTCACCATGTTCAACTTGTTGCCGCAAATGCCCGGCGTAATCCAGCAAAGTCTGCCGATCAATCTGCCGCGCATCGTTAAACCCTGGCCCATCCTCTGACCGACACCACCGAACAAACGCCTGCCACCGATCACTGTGCGCTTTGACCGTGCCGTAATGTCCGCCGCCAAACAGATCTTTCAGCGCTTGCGGCCCGGCGTAGCTCAGTTGCCGGCCATAACCGAAATTCCGCCCATCCCGTCTATCGACCAATGCCATGATCAAACTCCTCTCGAAGCCAAACCCTTGAAGCTTTCCCCACGTCATCCCGCCAAGAATGTTGAGTGTTATCAGGGATCAAGGCCCCTGCGACCTGTGAGGGTTGTCCACTAACGCGGGACTGACGGCTCTTTACGACCGGGAGCTTGGGCATCTCATGATCTGGCCTCCTGAACACTTCGGTGGAAGTGGGCGGGTGGAGGCTGCACTGGCTGACGAGACCGGCGCCGCGAGATCCTGAGTCGGGTGAAGGCAGTGAAGCGATGACCGGGGCATGCCTGACTGTCAGTCAGGTGCAGTCCGTTCCTTGGGCTGCGGCACCATCATCTGCATCGCTGTTGCTGGTGATTTCGGTGTTTGTCACGCCGATTGTCACGAGGGGAAATGCCGCAAAGCCTTGTACGAGTTGGGCTGCAGCAGCGGTAGGAGCGCCCGTCTCTTTCCGGGAGAAAGAGACGGGCGCAGGTTGGCGCAGTGAAATGGCCAAGCGGATAAGTTGCTGCAGGGCAGCTAGGAAGGGGTATGAGTTGCCGCAATGGGCACTCTGGTAGAAGTAGGCATCCATCACATCGCTGTGACCGCGCGAGCCGCCGGACGCTAATCGCACTTTGGGAGAACCACCACGGTGTGGCGTAGCCTCAAAGGTTCTGGCTACCTGGGTTGCTGTCAACGACAGCGCTTTGCCCGATCTTTTCTACGCCTGTGGATAATTCGGGTCAAGGCTCGAATTTTTGGGGGTTCTGCGGCTGTGGATGAAATTATCCACCGGTGGAAATCTGTGGTTTTCCACAGACAGTTGCGTGGGCTTTAGATTTTTTAAGTGAGGTCCATCCAAACAGGGCGGCTTTGCAGCCCTGCTTGGATGGACCCGCGTGTAAGGGCGGACTGCGGTGATCTCATTGGCTTACCCACGTTTGGATGCGCCACGGCTATTTTGTAGGGCGGTGATGTTGTCGCCGACCGGGTGAGCGAATTCGTGGGGCGTTACATGCCCATGGCGGTTGGCGTCGATGTAGTTGCTCCACCACGCCATGATCAGCCTGCGCTGTTCGAGGAATTCGGCCTTGTGGATATACGCGGCACGCACACGGTTGCGTTCCTTGTGGCTCATTTGTCTTTCGATGGCAGCGTCGGTCCATAACCCGGACTCTAGTAGGGCGCTACAGGCCATGGTCCTGAAGCCGTGGCCGCACACGTCCTTGCTGGTGTCATAGCCGACGTTGCGGAGCATGGTGTTCACCGTATTCTCGGACATGGGCTTCCAGTACTTGTGGTCGCCCGGTAGCACCAACTCTGAAAAGCGACTGAGGCTGCGCAGGCGCCCAAGTATTTCGATGACCTGCGGCGATAGCGGAACCATTTGAATGTCGCCGTTCATCTTGGTCCCACGTGTGGAGTTGCGTACCCCTTCAATCGGTGCGCGCGTATCGGGGATTTCCCACATGGCGCGTTGAAGGTCGAACTCACTCCATCGAGCGAAGCGCAGTTCGCTGGAGCGAACGAATACATGCAAAGTCAGCAGCACAGCAAGGCGCGTTAGCTCGCGGCCGTTGTAGTTATCGATACGGTGTAGCAGTTCGGGTAGGCGGTTGAGGGATAGGGCCGGGCGATGGACTGTGCGCGGCGCGTGAATTGAGCCTGCCAGATCCAGTGCAGGATTCATGGTGATCTGCCGAGCCCTTTTGGCCCCGCGCATGATGGTGGATAAGTAGTTCTGTACCCTTAACGCCACATCCATGGTGCCGCGTTCCTTGATGCGCTGGGTGATTTCTAGCAGGTCATGGGTATCGAGTTCAGCGATGGGTCGTTGGCCGATCAGCGGGAAGACGTGGGTACGCAGTCGGCTCATCACGGTTTTTGCGTGTCCTTCGGTCCAGCGACGGGACATGTCGGCGTGCCACTCCAGAGCAACGGTTTCGAAAAGCAGTGCCGCCCGCTGGGCTACGATCTTGGCCTTCTTCTTTTCTTCCATTGGGTCGAGGTTGTCGAGCAGCAGCGCCTTTGCTTCGTCTCGCTTACGTCGTGCGACGGAAAGGGTAACGATGGGGTAATTGCCGATGATGAGCGTACCTTCCTTGCCGTTGGGCTTGGTGTACTTCAAGCGCCAGGTCTTCACGCCATTGGGTTTGACGAAAAGGTACATGCCGCCACCGTCGAACAGTTTGTAGGCGCGCTCGCGGGTTTTGGCCGTGCGGCATTGCAGGTCGCTGAGAGGGATCGCTAGACGTGGCATAGGGGTACGCGCTCCTGACCGGAAAATCGCAGTACCCCTAACATACCCTCGGGGAAGGGGGATTTTGTTGGATCCCGACAGAGGGTCCTGGAACGAAAAAACCCGCCAAATGGCGGGTTTTCGGGGCTTCCAGAGCATTCGGTGGAATGCAATGGAGCCTAATGTGGTGCCGGCACCAGGAATCGAACCCGGGACCTACTGATTACAAGTCAGTTGCTCTACCATCTGAGCTATACCGGCGTGTGGGCGACGATTATAGCGATTGAGTGATTTCTGTAAACCCCTGAATTCTGACTATTTTTGCCCGGACCTTAGGTCGGCTGAGAACCGGAAGCTTTCCTGGTTTGTCCTCGGCTTGGCAGGCACGGTTGTTCAGGGGGACCTGGAGCACGCCTTGACCTGTTTGGCGCAGGTAGGGATGTGATGGCTGGTGCTTTCCACTCCTGATTTTTCGACCGTTATGCCGATTTGCTTGGGCGCTTATGCACAACGGACACGACTGGACGAATGGCGTCTTGCGATTTTGTGACAGCCTTCTCGTTTGCTTGCAAATGCCTGTTTTAATGGTTTTTTCTGTTGATGAGCAAAAAATGATCAGTTGTAATTTGCTTAACAAAACGCGGATTTATTGGATCCAGGCATATTCCATCAACAGAGTTATCCACAGGCTGTTTCACCTCGGCAACGCTCTGCCAGCAGCATCAGATTTCGCGGTGTAATGGGTGTTTCGCAGAAAGTGCCAAGGCGAACGTCGTAGCCTTTTCCAGTGAGGAAAAGAGCTCGATCCAGTGCCAGCCAAAGTTCCAGTGGCCGTCGGAAAAGGCCACGCACCAGTTCCAAGTTACGCACCTCGACCAAACGTCGATGACCTGCGGCTTCTAGGGCGACCCAATCCGGCGAGCCAACGATGGACAGGTTTTTCAGGGCTGCCAGATCGATGCAGTATTGATCGAAGGATTTATCCAGCCACGCAGTGGGTAATGAGGGGGTGGGTAGGTAGTCGTTGTGGCCTCGGATCTGTCGTTGCAGTAGGTCGAAACCCAGGCGCCGGGCCATGGACTGATCTCGTTGTCTGCGCACACGGGCCCCGGCGGTAACGGTTTCGGTCAGTGGCAGGCCGAGATCGTCGATGGACAACTGCAGGGCTGAGTCCCGTGCGGCGTCGGACAGTGGCTGATAACGGTCAGCGCTAATGCGGTTATAGCAGCAGGGTGCAATCGCCAGCTGGGTGCAACCAGCGGCGGAGGCCAGTTGCATCAGACGGACATGCAAGTCACCGCAGGCGTGCAGGGCGACCGGTGTGTGCTCGGCATGGATCGCCTGGGCTGCCTCCGGTGCCAGTACATCTTGCTGCAGGTGCGTGGCGGCCAAATGGTGACGCTGGCTGAGTTGTTGGCCGTTGATGACCAATGCTGGATCGTATTCCAGACAGGTCAGTCGTTGGTCACTGTGCAGCAAACGTCTGCCGAGGTGGCCCTTGCCGGCGCACCAGTCGAGCCAGTGGGTCGGTTCGGTGGAGAATTGCAGGCGGCTGGCGAAGGCTTCGATCTGCTGCCACTTGCGCCCGGGTACGTCGACGTTGAGGCGCTGGGTTGGCGCTTCGAGTCGTCTGCCGGGCAGTTCCGCGACAGTGCTCAATGCATGGGAGCGCATCGCCAACTGCGGAAACGGCGCTGGCGCGTGCTCGATCAGCCAGGGCTGGTGATGGTCGTTCTCCGCATCTTCCAGCGAACGCCGGCGTAGCCACTGGGCGAGTTCCGGATACGATGTTTCCCAGGGCAGTTGCAAGTGGGTAAACGGGCGGGGTTCCCACAGCGCCTGGTGTGTCGTGAGAAATTCATCCAGTTCGACGAAGCGGGCGAGCAACGCTGCGCCCGTCAGCACGTCGGCTTCAGCGCCCCTGGCAGGCATCGACGCGTAACCAGCGTTCTAGCTGCTTGAAACCTTGCACCAGCAGGAACGCTATCACCAGATAGAACAAGCCCGCCGCGAAAAAGATCTCCACGGGCAGGTAGGTCCGGGCGATGATGGTGCGGGCCATGCCGGTGAGTTCCAGCAGGGTCACAGTGCTCGCCAGGGCGCTGGCCTTGAGCATCAGGATCACTTCGTTGCTGTAGGCCGGCAGCCCGATTCGCGCGGCCCGCGGCAGCATGATGTAGAACAGCGCCTTGGGTCGCGACATGCCCAGGGCCCGGGCGGCTTCGATCTCGCCTTTGGGGATGGCCTGGATCGCGCCCCGCAGGATCTCGGCGATGTAGGCGGCAGTGTGCAAGGTCATGGTGGCGGTGGCGCACCAGAACGGATCCCGCAGGTATGGCCACAATGCGCTGCTGCGTACGGCGTCGAATTGCGCCAGGCCGTAATAGACCAGAAACAGCTGGACCAACAACGGTGTGCCGCGGAAAAAGAAGATGTAGGCGTAGGGCAGTGCCCGCACGTACCAGAGGCGCGAGGAGCGGGCGATGCCCAGCGGAACCGCCAGCAACAAGCCGGCGATCACGGCGATGGCAACCAGTTCCAGGGTCAATGTCGCGCCTTGGGCCAGTTTTGGCAGCCATTTGATGATGACTTCCCAGTTCATTGGGTGCTCCTGGCAAAGCCGCGGGCGGCGCGTCGTTCCAGCATATGCATGCCAGCCATGGCCAGGACCGTCAGGCCCAGGTACATGAACGCGGCCACCATGTAGAAGGTGAAGGGTTGCTTGGATACGGTCACGCCGATCTGTGCGTGGCGCATGATTTCTTCCAGGCCTATCACCGAAACCAGTGCGGTATCCTTCATCAGGATCATGAACAGGTTGCCCAGGCCGGGCAGGGCAATGCGCCACATCTGCGGCATGATCAACTTGGTGAAGATCCGCCATTTCGACAGGCCCAGGGCCACGCCGGCTTCACGGTGACCTTTGGGGATCGCCAGGATCGCGCCACGAAACACTTCCGTGGCGTAGGCACCAAAACACAGCCCCAAGGCGATGACGCCGGCGGAGAAAGGATTGAGGGCCAGGTCCGGGTTGCCGAAGTACTTGCCCAGGGCTCCCATCAGATTGATGGTGCCAAAGTAGATCAGCAGCACCCAGAGCAATTCCGGGACGCCGCGGACCAGTGTCGAATAGGTGCCACCAAGCCATTGCAGCGGCTTGTAGGCAGAGGTCTTGGCCAGGGCGCCGAGCAGGCCGAGCACCAGTCCCAGGCACAAGGCCGAGAGCGCCAGTTTGACGGTCATCAGTGCGCCAGCGGCAAGCGCCGGGCCGAATCCGTAGAGGTCGATCATCATGGGTATGTGTTCATATCGCGGCAGGCTTTGCTAAGGGCCGGCGCTGCGGTACAGCAGCGCCGACCAGGCACGTCCGCATCAGTAGATGCTGAACGGGAAGTACTTGTCGTTGATCTTTTTATAGGTGTCGTCGGCAAGGATTTCTTTCAGCGCGGCATTCAGTTTGTTGCGCAGGTCGTCGTCACCCTTGCGCACGGCGATGCCGATCTTGTCGCTTTCCACCACCGGGTCGCCCTTGAATTCATAAGCGCGGCCGGCGTCGGTTTTCAGCCAGTCGTAGTTTACGTATTTGTCCGCCAGGATCGCGTCGACGCGGCCGGAGGTCAGGTCCAGGTAGGCGTTTTCCTGGGTGTCGTAGAGCTTGGCCGTGATGTCGCTGCCCAGTTCGTCTTCCAGCCAGGTACCGGCGAGGGTCGCGCGTTGAGCACCGATGACCTTGCCTTTGAGTGAAGCCTTGTCGGTCTTGAACTCGACATTCTTCGGCGCGATGAATTGCAGTTTGTTGGAGTAGTACGGATCGGTGAAGTCCACGGCCTGCTTACGCTCTTCGGTAATCGACAGAGAGGAAATCAGGAAGTCGAACTTCTTGGCGTTCAGGGCCGGGATGATGCCGTCCCAATCGGAGGTGACCACTTCGCATTCGACTTTCATCTTGGCACACAGGGCATCACCGATGTCCTTGTCGAAGCCCACGACCTGACCACTGGCGTCCTTGTTGTTGAACGGCGGGTAGGCGGCTTCGATGCCCATTTTCAATTTTGAGGTCTCCGCGGCATTGGCCGAGAGCACCAGGCTGGCGACAGCGGCCAGGAGGATTTTCTTGTAAGTCTGCATATGCACTGCTCCGTTAGCGGTTGCTGGACATGAATTGCTTGCAGCGCGCCGAAAGCGGGTTTTCAAAGACCTGCTGTGGCGATCCTTGCTCTTCGACCAGGCCCTGATGGAGGAACACCACTTCGCTGGAAACCTGACGGGCGAACCCCATTTCGTGGGTCACCAGCAGCATGGTGCGACCTTCTTCGGCCAGGGCGCGGATCACATTAAGTACTTCCTGGACCATTTCCGGGTCAAGGGCGGAAGTGGGCTCGTCGAACAGGATAACCTTGGGTTGCATCGCCAGGGTTCGGGCGATGGCGGCTCGTTGCTGCTGGCCGCCGGACAGCTCGGCGGGATAGGCGTGACGTTTGTCGGCGATGCCGACCTTGGCCAGCAAAGCTTCGGCGACTTCAACCGCTTCGGCCTTACTCTGGCCAAGCACCCGGCGTGGGGCTTCGGTGATGTTGTCGAGCACGCTCATATGTGGCCAGAGGTTAAAGTTTTGAAACACAAAACCAATCTCGCTGCGCATGCGATTGATCTGTTTGCCGTCGGCGGCCACCAGTTCACCGTTTTTCGCGGCCTTGAGCTTGAGCGCTTCACCGGCCACCAGGATCTCGCCCTGGTTGGGGTTCTCCAACAGATTGATGCAGCGCAGGAACGTGGACTTGCCGGAACCGGAGGAGCCCAGGATCGAGATCACATCGCCGTCGCGGGCGGTCAGCGAGACGCCTTTGAGCACCTCCAGCTGCCCGTAGCGTTTGTGCAGGTTGCGGATTTCAAGCGCGGGCGTGGCCTGGGCCATGTGCGGTCCTCATGATAAGTGCTCCCTTGCTGTTGGCAGCCTTCCTGGCGAGGCGGCCAAGCTAGCATGCGTCCGAACGGCAGCCAACAGCGCTACGGGTGGTAAACCGGTGATGTGCGGCAGCTTGTCGCATCGGCACAGCAGACTGTCGCGCCATCAACAACCGAACGGCTGTTTGAACCGTGTTTGCCGGTGAAGATCCGGGGGAGTCGCGTAAAAAAAGGCGCGATGGTGCCAGCTTTGGGCGGGGGTTGGAAGGGTTAACCGGATGAGCGTTTCATTCCAAACTGCATTCGAGCCAACTTCCAATTGATCTAAACCCGAACGTTGGTTAACCAATCAAATGAGATGGCTTTCCAGAATCAGGAGTTGCCATCATGAAAACCCTCCATTGCCTTATCGCAATTGGTGCACTGCTGTTTCCCATCATGCTCAACGCCACCAACCTCGCTCCAATAGACAACGCCGGCGTGCAGGTTCAGCCGCTACAGCAAAACGGCATCACCTACCTGTCCGGTGGTATTGGCGAGGACGAGGCCCGGGCCATCAGGCAGGCGCAGGGGTACAACCTGCACATGACTTTTGCGGTCGGGCCTGAAAACAAATACATCCCTGATGTGCAGGTCACGATCCACAACGCATCGGGGCAAACACTGCTGACGCTGGATGACGCGGGACCGTTGGTTTATGTGCAACTGCCGCCGGGCAAGTACGCCGTGATGGCGACACGTAATGGCGAAGAGCGCCGCGACACCGCCGACATAGGCAACGGGGCCGCACGCAATCTGGTGTTCCATTGGAACGGTGACGAATAGCCAATCGGCTTACTCGCCGGCGGGCTCTTCCATCGATTGGCGATAACGGTCCAGCGCTTCGCTGAAGTCCTTGATGAATTCGGGGGTGCTGAGCCAGCGCCGTGCCGTTTCGCGGTCCATATCGTCGGCCCACATGCGGTAATCCACCAGCATGTCGGCGGCCAGGTTGGTTGCCGCCATGCTTTCGTTCTCGGCGTTCTTCAGATCCAGCAGGCCCGGGCGTTCGCTGATCATCACGCTCAGGGAGGAAAGCAGCGTATCGAGCAATTCGCTTCGACCGACGGCTTCGGCTTCGCGCAGTTTGGCGAACAACTCCAGTACGTAGACGGGTGGCTGAGCGGTAGCGTGGGCCGGATCGCCATACATTGGAATGGATTTGCGCCCGGTCATGCGGATCTGCTTGGCTTTGTCTTTGGCGCGCCTGGCGCGTTTCTGCTGCTTATTCAATGAGGCCATCGGGCTTCGGTTTCCAATTCGTCAGGTGGCAATGTCCGCCTCAAGCCATTTTGGCAGGGTCGGTGGTCTGTTAGACGGGTAGTTTACCGCTTCGGACTCGGATAATGCCCAGATCAGCGTGAGGGGGTCAGTTGCCTTCAGCCGCTGTGCCCGATGCTCGTTCCTCAAGTCGCGCCCGCTCACGATCCAGTTCATTGCGTAGCTCTTCTTCTGTAGGGAGTACAAGCTGGTACTGGCTGGCGAAAAGTTGTTCGTTGCCTTGCAATACGGAGTAGCGCACTACCGACTCGTCCTTTTGCGCGCAGAGGATAATTCCGACGGTGGGCTTGTCGTCCGGGCCGCGCCTCTGGTCATCGTAGAGGCGGACGTACATGTCCATCTGGCCGATGTCCTGATGGCTGAGTTCGCCACGCTTGAGGTCGACAATCACAAAGCACTTGAGCAGATAGTTGTAGAAGACGAGATCGATGTAGAAGTCCCTGCTCTCGGTGCTGATGCGTTGCTGACGGGCAACGAAGGCGAAGCCCTTGCCCAGTTCGAGGAGGAAACCCTGTAGCTGGTCGAGCAAGGCCTGTTCCAGATCGGTTTCCAGCAGGAGGCCGGCATTGGGCAGCCCGAGGAACTCCAGGACGACCGGATCCCTGACGATATCCCTTGGGCCGAGTTCGAAGGCTTTCAGGTTGTCCGAGGCCTCCTGCTTCACCTTGGGCCGGTCGCGGCTTGCCAGCAGGCGCTCGTAGTAGAAGGTTCCGATCTGGTGTTCCAGAGCGCGGGTGGACCAGTTTTGCGTGGCGGTTTCGTTCATGTACCAGTGCCGGGCGTTATCGTTTTCCACCCGTAGAAGCGAGCGGTAATGGGTCCAGCTCAATTCGTGACGCAGTGCGTCACACTTTGGGAATGCCTGATAAAAAAGCCGCATATAGCGCAGATTCGAGGCATCGAAGCCTTTACCAAACTTCGCCGTAAGTGTTTTCGCCAGAATTGGCAGCAGCCGTTTTCCATAAGCTGCACGCTCTGCTCCTCTCTGCTCGAATTCAACGATATGCCGTCCAATCTGCCAGCAGGTATGTACTTGAAGCGTATCAACGGCGCGCAGCACTTTACGGCGTGCCTGCTGGATCAGCTCACCGAGTTCGTTGATCAGTGGCGCAAGCTTTGGATCGTCTTGGGGTAAAAGTGGACTCATCGAGTATCAGCCGAAGTGGTGGGCGGTCCAAAAAAGAATGCTCCAATCGGTATGTTGATGATGCCGGACGAGGCTGTTTGGCCTGGGTGAAAAGCGACGGATTCATGCGGGATCGGTTTGAGGCGGGGCTATGTCAGTTGCGTCAGGACCTGTAGGCACTGTCCGAATAAAATGTCGGTGTGCGGAAAATTCTGACGCAGGCTACCCGGTTCGACCGGGCAGCTTCGTGGGCAGCGAAGTTAATCGGACGCTTGCGTCAGTTCCCGGGACGCCGCGACGTAATCGGCCTGGAATTGGGGGCTTTCGACCCAGTCCAGCGCGGTTTGCTCGTCGACACCCATGGTCAGGCGACGATATTCGATCAAGGCGGTAAAGATGAAGTCCGTGGCTTCTTCTTCACCTTCCTGCTCCAGCACCAGCGCCAGCAGTGGATGGCCGAGGAAGGCCGCGCACATGGCCTGCTGGCTGACTTTTTCGGCGATGCGCATCTGGTTGAACAGATCGGACAGATCCACCGTTTCCAGATCGATGCGCTCATCGTTCGGGTCCAGGAAGTCATTCGGCGCAGCTGCACGTTGAACGCGGTTCTGCTTGGCTTTCGCCTTGGCGCGCTGGTTACGTTTCTGCTGTTTGTTCGCCGATGCCATGGGCCGGATTCCTGACGTGAGATAAGGCTGTATATCCTACAGCCTCAAGGCCAATGCTTCGAACCTCAATCCACCACGAACAGGGTGGCACCCTGGGATGTCGAAGAACGGTGGGGCTCGGCCTGGTCAGCCACCTGATAGCTCATGCCAGGCTTGAGCACGAAGTGCCGTCCATCCTCCAGCTCGGTGTTCAGCTCACCTTTCAGACAAAGCAGGATGTGCCCCTTGGTGCACCAGTGGTCAGCCAGATACCCCGCCGTATATTCCACCATTCGCACCCGGATGTTCCCGAATTGTCGTGTCCGCCAATACGCCGTGCCGGTGATGCCTTTGTGTTCGGTGGGTTCGATGGTTGACCAGTCGGTGGTGCCAAAGGGAAGGTCTGTGATGTCCATGTCGGCTCGTTTGTCGGGAGGGCAAGTGGGAGTCGAATGTAGCCGAGTCGCAGACGCGGCGAAAGAGCCGGGACCTCGCGCCAGTTGTGTGATGCAACGTGGGAACGGGTCGGGGTGAGGTAAGATGCGGGTACTTTAAATCTGGGTTCAGGTTGCCATCCGAAGAAACTCGCGAGTCATAAGGACATAGTTTGAACAAAGAGCGGTTGGAGCAGCACCAGATTTCGATCTACTTCGGTGCTGTCATCGTCGCGGCCATCGCCGGCCTTGCTGCGCCTGCTGCCTCCCAGGCCCTGAGTGTGCTGGTGACTCCCGTCATCGCGGTGCTCATGTACGCCATGTTTCTCCAGATCCCGTTTCTCGATCTTCGCGAAGGGCTCGGCAACAGGCGCTTCATGCTGGCCCTTCTCATGGCAAACTTCATCGTCATTCCGTTGTTGGTCTGGGCCTTGACCAGGGGGCTCACTCATCACCCGGCGATCCTTGTAGGCGCCTTATTGGTTTTGCTCACCCCGTGTATCGATTACGTCGTGGTATTCACTCATATCGGCAAGGGTGATTCCAGACTGACTCTGGCAGCCACACCGGTACTGCTACTTCTGCAACTTGTGCTGTTACCCCTGTACCTGGCCTTTATGCTCAGTGGCGATTCAGCTGTTGTGATCTCTATCGGCCCATTCGTCGAGGCCTTTGTGGTGCTGATTGTTTTGCCGATGGTGCTGGCGATAGCCACCGCTGCCGGGATAAAGAAATCACCCTTCATAAAAAGGTGGCACAACGCCTGGGCCTGGATGCCCGTTCCGGCCATGGCCGCTGTCTTGGTCGTGGTAATCGCTTCGCAGATTGGGTGGGTTGTCAGGGACGTGGATAAGTTATTGCCGGTCGTCCCTGTTTATGTTGCCTTCATGTTCCTGGCACCGCTGCTGGGGGCCTGGGTAGCCCGGCTCTTCAAGTTGCCCGCGACAACGGCCAGATCGGTGGCGTTCAGCAGTGCTACGCGTAATTCATTGGTGGTGCTCCCACTGGCGCTGGCCCTACCGGAAGAGATCAGAGGGCTTGCAGCGGCTGCGGTCATCACTCAGACCCTGGTGGAACTGGTCAGTGAGTTGATTTACATCCGCGCGATTCCCGCCTTGGTTCGGTCCGGGAAGCAGTTTTCTTCGGGTCGTTGATCCGCCACCCTGTCGAGCGCCAAGGGTTTGGGAAGGACACTGGTCAGATGGGGCAGCCCTGAAGAGGCGAACGTGCAACAACGCTCTGAGCGACCATGCATGAAACCTTGTGTCGCTCACATGGCCAAGGTCCTGTCATCAGAATGGTCCGCTGATAAAACAACAGGCAATAAAAAACCCCGATCAATTTCTTGATCGGGGTTTTCGGTATTTTGGTGCCCAGAGACGGAATCGAACCGCCGACACGGGGATTTTCAATTCGCCAGTGTCGTTGCAACGCTAGATTACACTGGCGTTCGCTTGAGTAAGGTACAGCACGGTAAAGTACTTATCAAACAGTGCTTTAGCGTACGGTACGTTACATTCGAGCTCGTTCGTACTGTACTGCTGGTGTACCTGAAAAGCCATGGTGCGGAGTATGTCTTGGAAGCAGTGTCTCATCACCCGGCTCAGGATCTGAGTACCAACCCTCGACAGGCGGCGGCAGCGGAGCTGCCTTGGTCTCGGGTTTATTGATCATTCAGCTCCTGCTCCAGGTTCTGGCGCGGGAGGCTCAACATTCTCAGCTACGATAGGCTGATGTGCTGGAATCGGCTGAGGATTAGGCACTGCAGGCTTTTTTGAGCCTTTAGCCAGCTTCAACAATGCAGCTTCTTTCTCTGAAATAAAACGGTTGTACATTTCTTTGACTGGAGGCGATTTTTCTAACTTAGTAGAAAAGAGTCTGTAATATTTTCCGAATAGTATTTTATCTGTTTCATAACTCCTACTCCACAGTGCTTTGGGCAGCTGTTTATCACTTCCTTTACCAACTGGCGTAGTCGGGAATGTCCGATCCAGAATTGAGCGATATACAGAGTTGTTTATCGTTTTCATTATGATTCGTAACGTTAAAGCGATTTGCCCAAGAGCCGGCTTATCAAGAATCAACGGTTTCTCAAAAAGAGAACTATGGGACTCCAATCCTAGTGCTATAGCATTTTTTGCGCCTAATTTCCCAAATCTATGGACGCAGCAGTGCCGTAGCTGACATATTTTGTCGAATTCTTGGGTAGTGGTGTCATCAAGGATTAAGTCAATGTCTAAAAGATTTTTAAATGTGTTAACTATATTTTCGCATGATATGAACGATGCGTTGTCCATCAGCGCTTCTGGCATCAGTGGCTTGCTATGATGGAGCGCGGCGCCGAAAGTGATAGGTTTGTTTTCGGCATTTTTTAGCGATATAACATCGACCTGAATGATGGAGCGTATTAACGCTCTAACATAGCTTTCAACTGCTGAAATATATCCAAGAAATACAATGCTTAAAAATTCCTTTGATACGTTTTCCTGATTTGACCATAAAAGATTAAGGGTGTTTGAGTTTGCGATAAACTGATCAAGGGGGGATGAAGTGCTTTCTTTAGCAGTCTTGTCAAAAAGTTTTTGAGTATCAATCGTGTTAGTTATCGCTCCAGCTTGAACAATAGCTGAGTAGTCTGCGGATGTAGTTATTACTTTCGCTGGGGTCAGGGCTTGCGTTGGGGTAGTCATTGAAGAAACTCGTCAACAAAGCTGGTTACTACCTTAATCATCTTTTCGGCTCTGGCTTGGCCCACGCGATGTATCCTTCGGAGTTCCGTGCCTGGATCTTGTACCGAGAGAAGGTCTCCAATTGTTTTAAACTTTGGCAAGTCTTCTTTAAGTCGGGATATCTGCCATTTGGTGAGGCCGGGTATCTCGTGAAGGGGAAGAGACATACATTTTTCAAATGTCGAGCTAGAAAGAAGTTCTGTTCCGCAGTTGTGACAGAACTTCTGACTGGAATTTATCCTGTCATGACCACAGTTGCCACAGGGCGGCAAGTCAAAGCGGAGTGATGCAAGTTCTTTTGTAGTGAAAATGTTCGTGACAGAACGTCGCAGTGGTTGCCTAGTAGATTTTTTACTTAGTTTTTCCACTACGGATTTTGCTGACCATCCACGCGCATTTGCAGAAAATGCCCGTTCTCTAAAAAGAGCTGCAATATGAGGTATATATCGGTCATACGTTCTTTCTTCTCCGTGAGATACGGCTTCGGCTACTGGATATAGCAGGCCGGCTTCAACAAGGAGATTGAACATTCTTTGTACCATAGGTAGATCGTTGGCTCCTGAAATGCCTATGAGTAATTGTTTTGATCCGCGCTCAACAAGCTTGTCGTTAAACTCTTTTAATGACGTTACGAGTTTATTGAAAAGTTGTTCTCCGTGTTCGATGAGGGTCTTTAATTTTGGAGCTTTAATAATAAGAGATCGAAATTCTTCCTGTCGGGCTTCAATGTGCGACTGGACGATTCTATTCAGGCCTTGTTGAGTGGTCTTGAACTGTTTCTTTTGAAACTCTTGAAGCATGTGTAGGTAAGCACGTGGTATTCCAAATGCGGCGTATTCTAAGTACTGTCTAACGTCTTCTGGAATTTCTTCAAAGCCGGGAATGCGACGTGCGGCGATTGTCGACATCGTTTGGCTATAAAATGCGTCAGTAACACTCAACCAAACAGGCTCGAAGCTACCCTCTTGGGTGGGGTGGAAGCGCGATCCATACTCTGTTGTTCCAGGGTAGACGGAAGCTTTTGGCGAAATTTCAGAGGTTTTTATTGTCCTGAATATTTCAAAAAATTCGGCCATATATTCTGGCGTTAGTGTAAGGGCCGCATCGTCCAGGAGTAACACTGCACGAGTGCGCCCTGCTAGAGCTACATGGTTGTCTATGATTCTTTTGGTGTTATGTAGGGTCAGAAGATTGGTTAGATCTAGTTCGGACTGGGAGAGTGGTAGACTTTTTTCTAGTTTGGAAATCAAGTTTTGAAGTGCTTGAATGTCAATATATTCAAGCGATTCTTCAATTTCCTCTAAAGAAAACTCTTCATCAAGATCCATGATTGTTTCATGCGCAGCTAGAATGATTCTCGCCAATACCCATGCATGAAATAAGTTTATCGCGTTTGCTCGACTGATAAGCATCGGCTCTAGGCGATAGTACCGATTAAAGGATATGTAAATGGCTAATGGTTTTCTGATATCTTCTTTGCAAATTATAGAAGCATAACGCATCATGTGCGTTTTTCCGCATCCGCGGGGGCCTACAATAAGGGTTGTTTGTTTTTTTATTAAGTTCGCAATGATGTCGTCAAAAAAATCGCTAGTTGCAGTGCCTTCTCGAAGTTCTTCGTTAGTAATGAAGTCAGCGCGTTGTTCTAATGCGATATCAAATTCTATGCTTTCATTTTCCATGAAAATTTCAATCCTTTTGAATTGGGAGGTCGAGCAAGTACTTGAGCGGAAGATGTCTTGCGCTGACCCCATGCGCTCTAGAGGTAAGAAAAGCTTTGCCTGCCTTACTGGTAAGCTGTTTTAGAATCAATCGACGCCACTTTTTTGGAGCTTGTATTCTGTATATGCAGTCTGTTATCGGTAATGTGCCTTTCGATACGATGCAAACGCGCTCCTCTAAATCCCTGCCGACACGCGCTATCAAAATATCCCCAGTTGTTGCAAATACTGCATCCTCTGGCGAATTCAGATTCGAACCGATAGTAGTAAGGTCTAACGAGGTGCTGCCAGGTCGTAGATCTGATGTATGTAAAACATCAAACTGCGCTTCTCGGGCTTGACGTGAGTTTAATTTGCCCCTAGAAATTGAGCAGCCGATACTGGATAGAGTCACTGTAGATGATCTAAGCGTCTGAAGAGATTTCGCAGAGTAGTAGCTATAGTCTAGAGTGTGCACCGCCTCTTTTGCGCTTATAAGCATTGTGTCACTGTCTGAATCTAAATGTTGTAACTTTATAGGTGAAGAGCTGTCGCCATTTTTTGTGATGATTAAAATATGTGCTTGTGCTTCAGTTCCCACAAATACATTTCGCGGCAGCTTTATTACTGAGTCTATAGAGTGTTCTTGTAGAATTAACTCTCTAAGTTTTTTATTCTTTTCGCCGGATACAAAACCGTCGGGAACTATTAGCCCTAATTGGCCGCCTTGTTTTAGGGACAGCAAATTTTGAGCGATGAAAATAAATTCGGCAGAGGCGTATTTGATCGCTTGCAATTGTGTGGCAAAACCGGCTTGTTCAAGAATGCTTTTATATTCGTCGCGCCACTTTGGCTTGATAAATGGAGGGTTGCACAACGCAATATCTACAGACTCTGGTGAAATTCCAATGTCCTTTATTAAACTTGGAGAAAGTGCATCTTTCAAATAGTGAAAGTGTCTGATTTCAGAGTTGTTGGCGCTGTCGCTTCCCATGAGCGGATGGCGATCGATGTCAACGGTGATGTAAAGAGCCTGCGCCCAACGATTATATGCAGCCCGTGAAAGAGCTCCGTCGCCGCTTCCCAGATCCAATATCAACTCTGGATTATTGACAGATAGGGCTGAAATCAGCGCTGCGCTAATTCTCTCCTTCGTATAATACCTACCCAGTGGGTCTGTAATTGATCCAGAAAGGATTGGCATTCTTCTCTATCCGCGTATGGTTTACGATTATTGTACCGGGTTCCATAGGTAGGCAGTAGGTACACGGTGGGGCATTTTCTATAGCTTTTGCGCTGAGCTATACCGTGCGTGAGCTCTGATGAGGGCTGTACGTCATGATGCATAACCCGAGACCAAGGCAGCTCAGCTGCCGCAGCAGGTCGAGGGTTGGTGGCACAGTCTCGGATTGTACTTCGGCGGCATCGGATCACGAGCCTTGATCCTTCGGTGCTTGCATGCCCGGAATATTGCTTCGCGTCTGTAGGATCGGTCGCGCAGCTTGTACTGACAACGGTCTAACCCCTTCACTTCCCGATTTTCCGATTTGGAACTGGCCATAATAGCTCGCTGTTTTGTTCACGCAGTGCCCAATAGCCGCTGACACGTCGTCTTGGCTCAATCTCTGCACCCGTTTGAGGTCGCTGGCAAAGGCGTGACGCAGGCAATAAGGGGTCACCCTTGGGCCGTTCGGCCAAAGTTTTTTCCCTGCTTCGGCCATGGCTGATCTGAAATTTGTTTGTTTCTCGATAGAAATGACAGCCGACCCGCTTTTGGCTTGGTGCTTGCCTTGGAGGGTCTCAATGAGGCTACGTATCAGTGGATGATCGTGATCCTTTAGTGAATACCGAATCTCCCTCCACGGTTGTCCCTTATTCTCGGAGACCTTGATTCCGCTATCGATGCGTACCAGCAGGTCGCTATCAGAAAAGGTGACTTTTATGCCTTTTTCGAGCTCACCTGGCCGACACCCGCTAATCGCGCTTACAAGGTAGGGGATCTTGTATTTGCCATGCTCGGTTTTGTCCGCCATCAGATCGCGCCAGTTGGACGGCAATCTATGAAGATCTTGACGCTTGGATCTTCGTCTTCTGGTCGTTTCTAGCGGCCTGGCATTAGGGCTTTTGGTGATCGTATCGAGCAATTTCAAGGCCCCGCTAATGACCTCGATGTGCCGATGGAATTCCTCGATGTTCTGATCTCGTTGCGCCTTATCCTGAAGACGCAATTGTTTTTCAAGTATCTGCATCAGAACGTACCTAATCGCGGCTTTGCGTCTGTGGTAGGTCGATTTACTTTCTGTATCGCGGATGGCGGGAAGGATTTTATTGATGTCCGAATCGCTTTTGGCGAACAGTCGTTGTGCCTCGCTCTCATATCCTTTTATGGTTTGCTCAGATAGAGAGTTCGGTTTCTGATTTTTTAAATGTTGCCTTGCTTCTACAACGAGAGCGAATGCTTCTGACTGTGTCCTCATATCTATTCCTTTTCGTGACCTGAGACTTTTCTGTGGCTGACGGAAAGGGCGCTTTTCACTACGTGAATCGACTACGTCGACCAGCGCCCACATTCACGCAGGTGCGTGAATGTGTTTTATCTTTAGGTCACATGTGGCGTAACTTTTTTAGGTCACTGATGACTATCGTATTTAGGTCACGAGTGGTCCTATTTACATGTCCTGAGATTTGGACTTTTGCTATGGCAGGACGCACGAGTACATAAAGCAAGGTTGGCAACTACCGTTAACTTGCCCACCTGTGAGGACCGGGATTAATCCCGCAGGGCAATTAAATCCACCTGTCATTTGGTTTACGTAAGTCCCGGCTCCACCAGTCATGAATCCGCTGCCAATGCCGCGGATGCTACCCGCCCCTTTCCATGCGCCGGATTGGCAAGATAGTGTTAGGCCTGCCGCGTTTCGACCGACTAGGCCATTGGGGGAGCACGCTGCACCTTCAGTCGCAACACCGTTGAGCTGTAGATACTCACCTACGGTGGTTCTGCCGTTAGACTGCAAAGTCCCACCCGCAATCGCCCCGCCGGTGTAAACGCCCTTGTCACCATAGGAGCGAACCCAGCTAGGATCGGTCATGTACCAACCGCCGTTCCACTTTTCGTTGTACCAGCCAGTGTCGCCGCGAGTCCTGAACCAGCCGCCGGTATAGGTTTCACCGGTGGTGTCCGTTGTACCCGCTTTAACTGTGCCGGTAACCGCAGCGTTGCTGGCGTTTACTGTCGTTGCATTGACATTAGTGGCGTTCACATTTGCAGCGTTGTTGAGGTTGTTTCCCTTCATATCGATCGAGGTGTTCATTTCATTGACTTCCGGATGGCCCGGCACGGCGTTCCGATAGAGGTAGTCGTTGGTGAGGGCTCCATCATCAAAAAACAGCGCGGTCGCAAGATGGCCTTCACCTGGTGAAATGCCATAGGGCGCCAAAGAAACATTCCACCCTCCATATGTACCTTCAACGACACTGGTATCGATGTTCGAAATGTACCCGCCTCTTGCGCCCACCTGCTTGGAGATTCGACGGATGCTGGTTTCCGGAATTGTTTCCCCTCCGGTAGTGATGACCAAGGTTTGAAGCTTGTTTGCTGTTGACTTAATAGCAAGCACCGAATAGCTTTGGCCAAAGTTATTTATGTCAGTCACGCTGGGTGGTAGATAACCGGTGTTTTTAAGCATACCCACGGTAATGTTGGCCGGCTGCGTCGGTGTTGCGACATTGAGAACGGCGGCGTAGTTGTCTTTAATGTATGCACTTGCTGCATCCGAAATGATTTTTTGATGATCAGCCGCGGATTGTCCCGCCATGTTATCTGCATGGTCGAACATCGCTTGAGAGCCAATCCCCAATGCTGCTACCACCAGTATCAGTACAACGATCATTTCGATTGCGGCAAAGCCTGATTGTCCACTGGATTTTAAGTTGATTTGCTGCTTGAATCTCCGCATGATTTCTCTCTTTGAGTTTTAGTCTGCTTTGGAGGTTTTGAATGAGTAACTCTGATTATCAAGGTGGTCTTGGTGCTGGTTTTGCTCGCGCACGATCCATCCAGAATGAATATGAATCTAAGATTGCTGAGTGGCGTGCTCACTCAAATAAATTAAAGACTCAAGTTTCCGCACTGAATGAGCGTGTGGTAATCATGCAAGCCGATTTCGACGCAAATAATCATTTACTACGCTTGCTCATGGATGAGTTAAGAGCTGTAAAGCCAAACTCTCATCTGTTAATCAAGCAAAATCGTGATGCAATTCGCCAAGAGGTTTTTGAGGAATGCATGATTGAAAGTGGCTATGAAGTCTCAAGCCCGAAAGGCTTTTCCCGGTAATAACCTCTTTCCTCAAGACTGAGTTTTCAGTCACCTGGTCTCGGGCCACTTCCAAGAAGATCTTTATTGCTTGGTGAGTTTGAGCCGCTTGGCCCCAGGGTGCCGCTTCCCTCCGGCCCAAGTGACTTATGCCCACCCCCGCCCAAGCCTCCAGACGCCCCATGCTTGGCCTCTCTGACACCACCGATGAAAACATCGTGACCGCTGTCGCCAGTGCTCTGGGCGTCTCCGATGCCGCCGGCAGCGTGACCAATCCACCGAATGATGTTGTCTGGCACCCAATGGATCAGGCTAAAAACGATGTGCACGACAGTGGTCATCACGATTACATAGATGGCCACGTAAGCTACGAAGGAGACTATCCCAGTCATGGAGTCAGCCTGAATGCCTGCCACAACGGACATGAAGCCAACGTTGATGAAGCCCACAATCGGCTGCGTCAGTAGCATTCCGCCTATCAGTCCAAACAGCATGAGCGCTGGGCGCATTACCAGCGAGAGGATCATCATGTAACCCTGGCCGGCCTTGCCGACTGCATCGTCGCCGTCCGGGTGAACGTGCGCAACGGCGAACAGGGGTGCGGCAATCACTGACTCAAGCACCAGGACGAACCAGTTCACTACAGAGGTAATCCAGGTGATGAAGGGGATCATTGGCACATAGGTGCTTAACGTAGCGCCGAAGAAAAATAAACTGATCAGTAAGACTGTGATCAATGAAGAAAGAAATTGGAAAACAGCTCCGGCGTCGAAGCCCACCTTCACCGTCGCCTGAGCTGCCCAAGAGTTTGAGACACCCACTGCACTTGCCATTGCAGCCATCATCACCTCACCGGTCGTGACGATCACATCTCCGAAGGATTTCATCTGGCTCATGTGGTTCAAATTCGAGCCGGCAATGCTTTGAGTCATCTGGTTGATAGCACCCATGAAAGGCGCCGAAAGCATTTTTTTGACGTACTCCCATGCCCCTTCGCCGTCCCTTGGTGCGCGAATGTTCGTATCGGTGTAGTAAACGTTTCTGATGGACTCAACCCGATTCTTTGCGTATTCATCGGCTGTCGTGATGACGTCCTGATACGTTTGCAGTGACTCCTTCGTTTCCTTGTCGACGATGTCGATGGGCTCGGCTGCCGGTAGAGCATTCAAGGTCGACTGCATGACGTCGTTCATTTTGACGATGTGGTTGTACCAGGTTCCGGCAAATAGCCACCCGCCGTCTTTCGCGCCTGAGAGGAAGTCAGCCCGGGCTCGATCGCTAGTCTGCGAAACGGCTGTCTTGGCTGCCGTCCGAAGTGAGTTTTCATACTTGTTTGCCGCAGAGTCGAGCGCACCAGCTTCAGGCTTCTGCCCTGCAACGATCTGCTGAGCCGTCGGACGAATATCGAGGATCATCTGCTGAACGGCTTTTGCATGGGCTGCGAGGATCGGCCCCTTGATGATCTTGGTGTTGCTGTTGCCTTCCGAGGCCTCCCAGCTTTGTTTCCAGGTCAGTGCGCCGCAAACATCAGGATTCATGTAAGAGCTGTCGTTGGCTTTCCATTTGTAGTCGATGACTGTGTACGAGGCATTGGCGTACTTCTGGATCATATTCGCCGCACCATAAACGGGGATGGCGTCCGGAAGACCCACATTGAGCTCTCCGGTATTTACCACTTTGCGTGGTGAGGAAACCACCTGAATCTTGGTTGAGCGCCCTGAGGCCGCAAACTGTTTGTTCATGGCTGCGGCGCACACCTCAAACTTCAGAATACTGGCCGCCAATGGTCGCGAATCAGGGATCATCGGGCGGGTGAGCATCCCGTCTTTCCCCATCTGGTCCACAGCCTGGCTCCAGATCGCGTCACCGATGCCGACGCCTTGAATCGCGAGCCAGAGCACGATGATTTGGATCAGCGAGTAGCCATGCCCGAGGGGGAGCAGCAGGGCGGTACCGCCAACAGTACGAAGCGGAATCCAGATAGAGCTCATTTTCTTGCCAAGCACCTCTCCGTCATGCGCGGAGTCGATCGTGCCTTTGATCGTGGTGTAGCCCACGAAAAGCATGCCCAGGAAGAGCACTGCGCCACCGAAGACTCCCATCATGGAGCCCATAACGTCCTCGGCTTCCCCTGTTTGGACATTGCCTCCTGAATGGATGGTGCCGACGATGGATCCGAATACTTCCTCTAGAAAGTCGATCGACGTATCACCTGGGGGTGGAGTGAACTGCTGAAAGGGGCCGCCTGCGGCTAGGACTGGTCCGCAGGAAAGAGCCGCAAGCAGCGTCAGCAAATGGAAGGTTAATTTCATTTCTCAGCACTCGGACTATTGGCTGAAACTGCGGTTACTGCCAAGGCATCGTGCACGTACAGCAACGCGTAGGGCACCCCGGCCAGCTTCCAATACGAGCCGTGACCATTGAGATAGAGTTGCATCGATATGTAGGTTGCGGCCGCGGTCAAAGGAAATATCCACCATCGGCGGAGACCTCCCCATACTCTATGTTGCCCTGCGGGTAACAAAATATTGGACAGCAGAAGAAATAGATAAAAAATCCGATTTGTTAAAGTTGTTAATTGGGGCGAAGAAAGAAGTGACCTTATGCGCGGCATGATAGAAGCTCCGCAACTTCAATGGTTCGGTAGAAGATCCTCCGACCGACCTGAACTTTGCAGTTTGAGAGCCCTACAGCAAGCTTTGATCGTTGAAGTAAAAAAGCTCTGAGGCCACCTGGAGTTTTTTCCAGAAGATTGGCCATCTGGTCTTGGGATAGAAGCGGTCCATAGCGATGTAAAAATTCGGATTCGAATGTGGGCTTAAGATTAGTAGCTGCGTTCATTGACGGGCTCTCGAGTCAGGAAGAGTGCGCCCAGATCATTTGGAGTTTGTTTGTTTTTTGTCAAATGTATTGTTGCGTATTATTTTTTATGCACTTCTTGGCTTTATTGGTGTTTGAGCTGAATTTTCGAAAAAACCCTATAACGAGCTAGTATAAAAGTTTAGTTGTTATAGGGTTTGTGTGGCTAAGTGTGCTGTAGATCCCCAAATTTAAAATTTTTCGTAAGAGGGCTTTCGGTTGGATGGTGATGCCCCATATCCATTCACCTTGCTCCCCATAGACATTCACTTTACGCTCCCCATAAGCTTTCACCTTACAAGAAGCTGCTCCCCATAAACGTTCACCATACGCCCCATATCCTTTCACCTTCGCCCCATAAGTATTCACCTAACTAGTACTGTGGGCCACGTAGATCAAGGTGTGGAGTGTGTCTAAAGCTTTGTTTTGTATTGGCTAAAAGAAAAACATACAAACAGCACTGGACGGGAGGGGGGTTATTACCGAAACTAAAAGAAGTCAGCGCTTGCCCGGGGCGGCAACCCCAGGCAGCGCCTAACCACCAAGACCGCAGGAGGTCCTGAAATGGCTATGTCGATTGTATCTGAAAATCTTGTTGAAGATCTTCTCTACGAAGTCTGTCCAGAGGCTGATGCTCCAGGTTTCGATCCTCAGATGAAACTCCTAGGTTCATTGCTCCAGCCCGCTTTGCATTTGGTTGTTACGGCATACCAATCCGCGGCAGTTACTGAATCGACTGAACGTGCGTTTCGGCTATTTCTTTACAATTTGCTATCTGCTGTTGAGGATGAATAGAAGGTGAACGTGCCGATTCGGCATCACCCACTTTATCGTCTTGCGAGTGTCCCGCTAACGTCTGCTACGGTTGAAGCTTTAACGGAGTTCGCGCTACTCATCTGGTACTCGGACGAGCTGAGGGCTCAAGATGTGTTGGATGAGTTAATAGGATGCGAGATCGCTCAACGAAGAGCTCTGTATTTAATTGACCGATTTCGACGTTATCCATGTCTGACGGATGCGAGGGCAGCGAAATTAAAGTCCTTTGTTTCTGAGTGGGTTAAGCTTAAGCCAACACAAGTGACGGAGGCGGCTCCGAATTTAGACAGGGTGGCACGTGACTGGGGGCTTGATGAAGATGTTGTGGCTAAAATTAAACCAGTGTTGATTTATCAAACACGCCACTATGCTAATAGCATAGCGGCGCAATCTGGATATAAGGAGTGACTCTTAAATTCTGGGTGCACCTAAGCTATTTCGTGTTCAGGTGTTTTCTTCATAAAGGTTATTAGCTCACTTTCCAATTGTCTTACAAGGCCTGATATGTTTCTGTCGAGGATGTCTCTTCTCGTATTTCTTGCCGACTTGGACTCCTGGGAGTAAAAGCGGCTTAGTAATTCATTTTGTACGTTTTCGTCATCTGAGATGAGTTCAAACCAATTGCCATTGTAGAAAGGCATAGGTCGGTTTTGCCCTTCTACGTATGCACATGCTTTGAGAGGGTATGCATTCAGCACGTCGATAAAGGCTTTATCGAAGGTAAGGAGAGCTGGAAAAAAATACCTGGCATCTGAGTTCGGCCTGACGGTTATCGATTCTTCCATCTGTCTCAAGTGCCAAAGATCCCATGCCATTCCATCGAGCACATCAAGGGTGTCAGTTTTGTTTTTTTGGATTTTTCCAAAAAAAGGTAAATTAGTCCCGAGATCAAAGTATCTTTTCGCCAAGGCTATTTCTCTGGCGGGAAGTGTTGCAATGTCCATGTCGCAGAATTCAATAAATTCTATTACTTTTTTATAAGTTGAAGTTTTCGGCTGTTTGAATTGTATTAGGACCATTTTCAATAAGCAACAATATACGAATTGCTGTCTGAAGGTTAGCGCCTTCATAAAGACCTCGTCGCATAATTTCATATGCATTCTAGCTATGTGTTCTTGTGCTTTTTTGTTGAGTTCCGCCTCAGATAAGGTAGATTGAACTGTTTCTTCTTTTTCTAATGCCTCGACATCCAGCGATCTCAATACCTCATAGGCTTTTAATTTTTCGTATATTTTATCGCCTTTGTCTGTAAGGTTATGCAGGTTCTCATAGGTGTATGGTATTGGATCTACAAAAACTTCATCTCGAGATATAAATCGAAATACTTCAACAAAATCCTTTGGAAGTCTAGATAGGTTGCCTTTTAAATATGGTTCGAGATAGCTTAGTGCCTGTGAATCTAAAGAAATTGAGTAGTCGATTTGAAAGGTGGAGCGTCCACTTTTCATTTCGGTAGCTGTTTCTCTATCAAGAACCCATACCTTGGGTGTATTGAATAGGCTGTGTACTACTGCGCCATTAGAGAAGCTTCGATTCACGGCGAAACCTGGAGTCGTTCCATTCGCAGATGCAAAAATAAATTTGCAATCTGGAAGTATAGGTTCGTAATTTCTATAGAGCTTTGTCGATTCTTCTACCGAATCACAGGAGCATATTTCTGAAATAATAAATTCTATATCTTCTTCGCTTAACTCGTACATGGAGTTCCTTTCCTACGTTTTGATAGTTGGTGTCGTGATTTTATCTAAATTCGTGTTCATTGCAGCTTCACGCTGATTTCATTGCCAGCTGCGGCGTCTTCCCGGCGGGGTTCGTTGAGTGTTGAGCCCGCTAGGGTTTCGAAGTTATGGGCTTGATCCAGCAGCTCTACGAGCCCGTCTGATCGCAGGTGCGTGTACCTCTTCAGCATTTGCATTGATTTATGCCCGCTTATTGCTGCTACCTGCTGGTCTGAGAACCTACCGGTCTCCACAAGTCGACTTACCGCTTCGTGGCGTAGGTCATGAAAGCGGAAGTCTGCCATACCTAGTTTCTTCTTCATGTCGTTCCAAACCTTGGAGAACACGTAGGGGCGTCGCTTGTCATCCTTGCCCGGCTCACCAAAGAAAACTAAGTCCGTGTCGATCGGCCGCGTTGGGTTATCCAGCGCCTCGGTAATCGCAGCTGTCGCCAGCAGGCTGAGGGGTACGGAGCGGAAGTCACCGTTTTTGGTGTCTGAGAGCGTTACTACGCGCTTTTTTAGGTTGACCTGATGGCAGCGCAGCGTTGTGATCTCTGAAGAGCGCATACCGGTTTCTATGGCGACTCTGACAATCCAGCCGAGCATGGGGTTGTGATAAGCGTTTACGGCTTTGAGAAGGCGTATTTTTTCTTCAGGAGAGAGGCGTCTATTCCGCCCCGGTCCAGGACTAGGCTTGCGGATGTTTGCTACGGGATTTTGCGGAAGGCCAATGCGCCATTCTTGAATGGCTACAGTGAACAGATTGCTGAGTAACGCGAGCTCAAGGCGCACTGTGTTAGCGCTGACGCTCCCGGGGATGACCAGGCTATCTTTCTTGAGCTTCGTGCGTACAGGCTCGTTTAATCGCTTGTCGCGGTAGCCGGCGACGATATCTGGAGTTAATGCGGCGAGTGAGTATTTTCCCAGGAGACGGATTAGCGGTTCGGCCTTGGTCTTCTCGGCTTTTTGAGTGGAAGCTTTTTTGGAGGGAGTGACTTCGAGGAGATAGCGACGCAGGGCTGCTTCCAAAGTCATTTTTTCTGAAAGCGTTCGACGGACATACATCCCTCGGACCATTTCATCCTCGGTGCCACGAGCCCAGTCTTCGGCATCACGTTTGGTTCGGAAGGTCTTGGAAGCTGTAGGCCATCCTTGCTTGCGGATGACTGCTTTCCATGTTGCGGAGGGGGTCTTTACTATTGTCGCCATCGCTGTCTCCAGAGCTTACGTATCGGCACTGTACCGAAACTGTACCTCTGGAGCGAGGGACTAAGGCTTAGTGTTGCGCTAAGCCTTTGAAATTAGTGGTGCCCAGAGACGGAATCGAACCGCCGACACGGGGATTTTCAATCCCCTGCTCTACCGACTGAGCTATCTGGGCAACGGGGCGCATTAAACGGGTTTTTCAGGGGGGCGTCAAGCAAGTTCTCAAAAAATATTTAATTATTACCGTCGCTTACGATTCGCCCCGAGTCCGGACAGCTTATTCGGACGGCGGCACGTAGCCTTCGGCCTTGGCATATTCTTCGCCGGAAAAGAACTTCGCCATTTCGCCCTGAAGGTATTTGCGGTCGTCGGCGTTCATCATGTTCAGGCGTTTTTCGTTGATCAGTAGCGTCTGGTGTTTCTGCCAGTCGCCCCAGGCCTTGGCCGAGACGTTGTCGTAGATATCCTGGCCGATGGGACCCGGGAAGGGGGCTCGTTCCAGGGCGGGCAGTTCTTCTTTGTATTTACGGCACATGATGGTGCGGGTCATGACAGCTCTCCTGCGTTCAATACGGCGGCCGCGCGCTCGAGCAAGGTTTTGACCGGGGCGGCCAGGCCCAGGCGCGGTGGGGTGGCGAGGTTATACCAGAGCCAGTCGGCCTCGGCCACGTGATGGCCGTTTTCCCGAACCTGGACCAACCAGGGTTCGATTGCCAACTGGAAGTGGCTGAAGGTATGTACCAGGCCGGGCATCTCCTGCTGCTGGCCCAGCTCCAGGGCATGTTGCAGGGCCAGGTGCTGAAGGTCGTCGAGGTCGTCGAGTTCCGGCAGGCTCCACAATCCGCCCCACAGGCCGGTGGAAGGGCGACGATAAAGCAGGATGGCGCCTTCACGGTTGGCCAGCATTGGCATCAGCGTGCGTTTCTTGGGGACCTCCTTGCGCGGCTTGGGGATCGGGTAGCGGGTTTCCAGGCCCAGCATGTGGGCTTCGCAACCTGACTTGAGAGGGCAGAGCAGGCAGCTGGGCTTGCTGCGGGTGCAGAGCGTGGCGCCCAGGTCCATCATCGCCTGGGTATAGGCGTTGACCCTGTCCTGTGGGGTGAAGCGCTCGGCGGTGGCCCACAGTTGCTTGGCGACCTTGGGTTCGCCCGGGTAGCCTTCCTGGGCCGTAAAGCGCGCCAGCACCCGCTTGACGTTGCCATCGAGGATTGGCGCCCGCAGGCCCATACTGATGCTGGCGATGGCGCCGGCGGTAGACAGGCCGATCCCCGGTAGTTCGGTGAGTTTTTCCACATCCCGGGGGAATTCACCGCCGTACTGGTCGACGACGATCTTTGCGGTCTTTTGCAGGTTGCGCGCGCGGGTGTAATAGCCCAGGCCGGTCCACAGGTGCAGTACTTCGTCTTCCGGCGCGGCGGCCAGGGCTTCGACGGTCGGCAGTGAGGCCATGAAGCGGTCGAAGTAATTGAGCACGGTGCTGACCTGGGTCTGCTGCAGCATGATTTCTGAGACCCACACCCGGTACGGAGTGATGCCTTGTTGCCAAGGCAGGTCGTGACGCCCGTGGCGGTCGAACCAGTCCAGGACAGCGGAGGAAAACTGCTCGGCTCTCATCGTTTGAACAGCCCCTTGAGCGCGTCCTTCAGCTCGGGACTGACCTTATCGCCCAGCTTCTCGTCGATCTTGTCGCCGAGACGGTCGCCGGCCAGTTTTGCCGCCACCTTGCCCAGCCCGTCGTTGTCCAGACGGCACGCCTTGGCGCCGAGTTCCAGCGGGCCACGGCAGCGCAGCGGCCATTCGACGTCGACGTAGCGTTCGTTGACCTGGCAGGCCGGGTCGGGCATATCGCTCTTGTCACCTTCGACGATGACGCCGACGCGGTAATCCATGCCGAGCACGCGCAGGTCGATGTCACCGTTGCCGTTGACGGCCATGCCGGGGATGCGGACTTTCAGGTCCGGGTTGTTGGCCACGCCGTTGTGGAAGGTCAGGTTGCCGTCGAGTTGCTGGAACGACGTGTCCTTGCCCCGAGGTTCGCCGCTGAGGCTCTTGCGGTTCAGTAGGGCGATGCCCTTGCACAGTTGTTGTTCGAGGTTGGCGTTGAGCAGCACACCGTCGTTGATGACGAATCCGGCGTTGCCGTTCAGGCTTTCGATCAAGGCTTTCTGGCTGTTGCCGCTGGCGGTGACGGCGCTGTTGAGTGTCACCAGTCCCTTGACCGGCGGATTCTTGCCCTGGCTCTCGATGATTTTCTCGGCGGGCACCCGGTTGATCCGGGTTTGCAGGCTCAACTGCGGCGTGGGCTGGCGTACATCCAGCGTGCCCTTGGCTTCGAAGTTGCCGTTGAACAGATCGCCCCGCAGGTTCTCCAGGGTCAACAGGCCGCCCTGGCCGGTGGCCTTGAGGGCCGCATCCTGGATCGGCAGCTTGTCGAGGGTCAACAGGCCGAAAGTCAGGTCGGCATCGAGGTCCAGCTTGCTCAGACGCTCCACCGGAAAGAGCCGGTCGTTGCTCCAGGCGCCCTGGGTCGGGGCGTTCGGCAACGGCGTGGTGCCGGCGCCGGCCATGGCGCTGGCCTCGGTGTTGCTGACTTCCTCCTCGCGGGCGGCCTTGGCGCTGTTGGTCTCGGCGGACTTTGGCGGCAGGTAGCGATCAACGTTGAACGTGTCGGCCTTGAGTTGCGCGCGTAGGGACTGCTTGGCGAAGTCTTCCACGGCGATACGGCCGCTGAAGCTGCTGTCGTCGACCTTCAGATTGATATTGTTGAATTCGACGCTGCTGGGTGTACCGGCGATGCGGCTGACCAGTTCGACCTTGGTCAGGCTGCCTTCGCCCATGGCCGGCAGTTTCTGGCCGATGCTGTCGACGAAGTTCGCCAGGTCGAACTGGGCGATCGATACGCCGCCGTTCAACTGCGGGGTCTTGTCGAGGTCGTTGACCTTCAGCTCGCCCAGGGCACGCAACTGGTTCAGGGACAGCTTGATACCGGTCCATTCGGCAACGTTCGCGGCCCTGTCCAGGAACAGCTGGCCCTGGGCGTTGAAATTCAGGATCTTGCCCTGTAGCGGATCGCCGGTGACTTCGCCGGACAGTTTCAGGTCTTCGAACTTGTAGCGCTGCAAGGCGCGTTCGAAGCGCAGTTCGCCGGTGACCTCGGTTCGCACGCGTACGGCTGGCTGGCTGCTGGACAGGAAGGCGGTCAATTTGACCGGGATGTTGGTGGAGTCGTGGACCGCGCCGGTGCTCAGTTGGATACTTTCGGCGCTGAACTGCTTGCCGGTCTGCTCGTCGGTGTATTCGACCCGGGCGTTGTTCACGGTCAGGCTGTCGATGTCCAGGCGGGTCGGCTGGGTTGGTTTTTCCGCCGGGGTACTGGCCGGCGGAGCAGGCTGCTCGGCCGGTGCCGGCGTGCCTGCTGTGGTTGAGGATGCGGGGGGCTTGCCAATATCTTCCCAGTTGCCGTGGCCGTTCTTGTCACGGTTGAGGCGCAGGTTCAGGCCTTCGACCCGCACGTCGCTCATCTGTACTTCCCGGCGTAACAGCGGCATTACCCGTACGGAAAGACCGAGCATCTGCAGGTCGGCAAAAGGTTGTGTCGGGTTGGCCAGCGTAGCGACGCTGGCTTCGTGCAGTTCCAGGCCCAACCATGGGAACAGGCTCCAGCCGATGTCGCCATTGAGGGTCAGCTCAATGTGGGCCTTGTCGCGGGCTATCTGGCGGATCTCTTCCTTATAGTCGTTGGGATCGAAGAGGTGGGTCAGGGCGAAGCCCAAGGCCACAATGATCAGCAACAGCCCGAGAAGTACCAGACCCAGGATTTTGCCGAACGCTTTCATGGGCGAGTCCTTATAGGTTGAGTTCAGAATTGGCCTGCGAGTATAACGCCGTGGATTGCTGGTGCGTTGGGGTGATCGTTTTTCCGTGGCGCTCAACCTTCGTCCAGCGTCAACTTCAACTTGGCTGCCAGGGCCTGGGCCATCAGATGCCCGGCAGGGGCCAGCAGCCGCAGTTCGGCACCCTCTTGCCGGGCCATCCGCTGTGCTTCGCCGACCAGTCGCTCTGCTACGCCACGACGACGGGTCAAGCTTCGTACGCACATCTGAGACAAGTGCCAGACGTTCTGGTGCCGTTGCAGGCGTGCGGCGCCGAGCAGTCGATCGTTGAAGCGCGCCGCGATCAAAGAGCCATCCTGCAGGTAATTCTGAATCAACCGAGTGGCGTCGCGGAACGGCTCGAGCAGCCAGGGCGGGGCGTCCAGGTAGATTTTATGCAGGTCCTGCCGATCCTGGCCGGTGGCTTCAATCAGCTGCTCGACGACAATGGGCATGGAAGCTCCTGAAAAATAAATGACTTTTGCCCTATAGAAAGCAAACAGGGGTGCGATAAGACAGATGACGTGAAAAAGGTGATGTCACTTTGGTTTTTCTGTCACGAGCAAATGGTAACCTTTACCCGTTCGCCCGTCCTTCTGCGACTTGATGTCACACCGACGGGGAGCTTCACCAGAAAATACAGTCGCGCCTGCGTGCAAATAAGGCTGAGGGTGATGCGTGGCTGGCGGACCATTCTAACAATTGGGGGATACACAATGAGCACGAGCATCACGGCCGGCGGCGTTGCCGACCAGCCTGCGTTCCTTTCCAAGGAACGTATCATCGCCAAGTCCGGTTTCAACCGGTGGCTGGTTCCACCGGCGGCGCTGGCCATTCACCTGTGCATCGGCATGGCCTACGGCTTCTCGGTGTTCTGGTTGCCGCTGTCCAAGGCCTTGGGTATCACCAAACCGGTGGCTTGCGCACCCGACATGAGCTTCATCTCACAAGTCTTTTCATCCCAGTGCGACTGGCCGATCTCGATGCTCGGCTGGATCTACACCCTGTTCTTCATCTTCCTGGGGTGCTCGGCAGCCATCTGGGGTGGCTGGCTGGAACACGCCGGGCCACGCAAGGCTGGTGTCGTGTCGGCCTTGTGCTGGTGCGGTGGCCTGCTGATTTCCGCGTTGGGTATTTATACCCATCAGATCTGGCTGATGTGGGTCGGTTCCGGCGTGATCGGCGGTATCGGCCTGGGGTTGGGCTACATCTCCCCGGTGTCCACCTTGATCAAATGGTTCCCGGATAAGCGCGGCATGGCGACTGGCATGGCGATCATGGGCTTCGGCGGCGGTGCGATGGTCGGTGCTCCGCTGGCTGCAGCGCTGATGAACCATTTCGCTTCGCCGACCGGCGTGGGCGTCTGGCAGAGCTTCCTGGTCATGGCCGCGATCTATTTCGTGTTCATGATCGGTGGTGCCTTGTCGTACCGCGTGCCACCGACCGGCTGGAAGCCTGAAGGTTGGACTCCGGCGCCGAAGAAAGCCGCGAACGCGATGATCACCCATCGCCACGTTCACGTGAACGTCGCCTGGAAAACCCCGCAGTTCCGCCTGGTATGGCTGGTACTGTGCCTGAACGTATCCGCCGGTATCGGCATCCTGGGCATGGCTTCGCCACTGCTGCAGGAAGTGTTCGGCGGTAAATTGCTCGGCAACGACCTGCCTTTCGGTCAACTGGATGCCACGCAACTGGCCCAGATCGCCGCCATCGCCGCCGGCTTCACCGGTCTGCTGAGCCTGTTCAACATCGGCGGGCGGTTCTTCTGGGCATCCTTCTCGGATTACCTGGGCCGCAAGAACACCTACTTCGTGTTCTTCGCCCTGGGTGTTGCCCTGTACTCGCTGATTCCGAACCTCGGTCACCTGGGCAGCATCGCGCTGTTCGTGGCGGCGTTCTGCATCATTCTGTCGATGTACGGCGGCGGTTTCGCCACTGTACCGGCCTACCTGGCGGACCTGTTCGGTACGCAAATGGTCGGCGCGATCCACGGTCGCCTGCTGACCGCCTGGGCTGCGGCCGGCGTGCTGGGTCCGGTGCTGGTGAACTACCTGCGTGAATATCAGCTGAGCATTGGCGTTGAACGCGCCGCGGCCTATGACATCACCCTGTACATCCTCGCCGGTCTGCTGGTGCTGGGCTTCTTGTGCAACCTGATGGTTCGTCCGGTCGCGGACAAATACTTCATGACCGACGCTGAACTGGCCGCCGAACAGGCGTTGGGCCATGACAAAGGCGCCGACAGCACCACTTCCCTGGAGTGGAAAGCCGCACCGGGCACCAAGCTCCTGGCGGTCGCCGCCTGGCTGGTGGTGGGCATTCCGTTGGCGTGGGGTGTGTGGGTGACCCTGCAGAAAACGGCGGTGTTGTTCCACTAATAGTTGAACAAACGCTGCGTTCCTTGTGGGAGCGAGCCTGCTCGCGATGAGGCAGTGTCAGTCGACATCTTAGTCGGCTGACCCACCGCTATCGCGAGCAGGCTCGCTCCCACATTGTTTTTGGGTCTGTCCATTTGCTTGTATGGACATGTCTATCCCCGATAACTCGGCATCCAGCCCGTCAGTCATATCACCGTTCATGTTTCTGTTTGTCGCTCGCGCCCCTATAATGGATGCCTTTTTCGCCCAATGATTTTGCGGAGCTGGTGATGGCCGAACGTAAGGCGTCTGTCGAGCGTGACACTCTGGAAACCCAGATCAAAGCCTCGATCAACCTGGATGGCACCGGAAAGGCCCGGTTTGATATCGGCGTGCCTTTTCTTGAGCACATGCTGGACCAGATCGCCCGTCATGGGCTGATCGACCTGGACATCGTCAGCAAGGGTGACCTGCATATCGACGACCACCATACGGTGGAAGATGTTGGCATCACCTTGGGCCAGGCCTTTACCAAAGCCATCGGCGACAAGAAGGGCATCCGTCGCTACGGTCATGCCTATGTGCCGCTCGATGAAGCACTGTCGCGGGTGGTCATCGATTTCTCCGGTCGTCCGGGCCTGCAGATGCACGTGCCGTACACCCGCGCCACCGTCGGCGGCTTCGATGTCGACCTGTTCCAGGAGTTCTTCCAGGGCTTCGTCAACCACGCCAACGTGACCCTGCACATCGACAACCTGCGCGGGCACAACACCCATCACCAGATCGAAACCGTGTTCAAGGCTTTCGGCCGCGCCTTGCGCATGGCCGTCGAGCTCGATGACCGCATGGCCGGGCAGATGCCCTCCACCAAGGGCGTCCTGTAATGCAGACGGTTGCGGTTATCGACTACGGTATGGGCAATCTGCACTCGGTGGCCAAGGCCCTTGAGCATGTGGGCGCTGGCAAGGTCCTGATCACCAGCGATGCCGACGTGATTCGCGAAGCCGACCGGGTGGTATTCCCCGGTGTCGGTGCGATTCGCGACTGCATGGCCGAGATCCGCCGCCTGGGCTTCGACGCGCTGGTCCACGAAATCAGCCAGGATCGTCCGTTCCTGGGCATCTGCGTGGGCATGCAGGCTCTGCTCGAGCGCAGCGAAGAGAACAGCGGTGTCGATTGCATCGGCATGTTCCCGGGCCAGGTGAAGTTCTTCGGCAAGGACCTGCATGAAGACGCCGAACACCTGAAAGTCCCGCACATGGGCTGGAACGAAGTGAAGCAGGCGGTGGACCACCCGCTGTGGCACAACATCCCGGACCTGGCGCGCTTCTACTTCGTGCACAGCTACTACATCGCGGCCGGCAATGCGCGGCAGGTGGTGGGCAGCGGTCACTATGGCGTCGATTTCGCCGCAGCCCTGGCCGACGGGTCGCGATTCGCCGTGCAGTTCCACCCGGAGAAGAGCCACACCCATGGCCTGCAACTGCTGCAGAATTTCGTCGCGTGGGACGGCCGCTGGTAATGGCACGCAAGAAGCCGCCCATCCTCAGCCTCACGCCCGAGCAGGAGAGTGAGGCCAACCGCAAGATCCAGCGGTTCATGGAGGAGCGTTTCGAATTGGACCTGGGTTCGTTCGAGGCGGCGGAAATTCTTGACCTGTTTACCCGCGAAATTGCTCCGCACTATTACAACAGGGCGATTTTCGACGTGCAGGCGCACCTTAAGGAAAGGTTCGAAAGCATCGAAAGCGACCTGTGGGCACTCGAAAAAAGCAGTTGAGAGCTTCAAGCTTCAAGCTGCAAGAGAGAAACATAAACGCATGCTTGCAGCTTGTGGCTCGCAGCTTGTGGCTCTTTTGACGAAGGAAAAAGCATGCTGATTATCCCCGCTATCGATCTCAAGGACGGCGCTTGCGTACGTCTGCGTCAAGGCCGGATGGAAGATTCCACGGTATTTTCCGATGATCCGGTGAGCATGGCCGCCAAGTGGGTGGAAGGTGGCTGCCGCCGCCTGCATCTGGTCGACCTGAACGGCGCCTTCGAAGGGCAGCCGGTGAACGGTGAAGTGGTTACCGCCATCGCCAGGCGCTACCCGAACCTGCCAATCCAGATCGGCGGCGGTATTCGCTCGCTGGAAACCATCGAGCACTACGTCAAGGCCGGCGTCAGCTATGTGATCATCGGCACCAAGGCCGTCAAGGAGCCTGAGTTCGTCGCCGAAGCCTGCCGCGCCTTCCCGGGCAAGGTCATCGTCGGCCTGGACGCCAAGGACGGTTTCGTCGCCACTGACGGCTGGGCCGAAGTCAGCACCGTGCAGGTGATCGACCTGGCCAAGCGCTTCGAGGCTGACGGCGTGTCTGCCATCGTCTACACCGACATCGCCAAAGACGGCATGATGCAGGGCTGCAACGTCCCGTTCACCGCCGCCCTGGCCGCCGCCACGAAGATCCCGGTCATCGCCTCCGGCGGTATCCACAACCTGGGCGACATCAAGACACTGCTCGACGCCAAGGCGCCCGGCATCATTGGTGCGATCACGGGCCGCGCTATTTATGAGGGCACGCTGGATGTGGCAGAAGCTCAAGCTTTTTGTGATGGCTATGCGGCCAGCTCCAAGCGGTAAGCTGCAAGCTGCAAGCTAAGGCGCGATCGCAATCCGCTCTTTCTTGCCGCTTGAAGCTTGAAGCTTGCAACTCGAGGACTAACCATGGCACTAGCAAAGCGCATCATTCCCTGCCTGGACGTGGATAACGGCCGGGTGGTCAAGGGCGTCAAGTTCGAGAACATCCGTGACGCCGGCGACCCGGTGGAAATCGCCCGGCGCTACGACGAACAGGGCGCGGACGAGATTACCTTCCTGGACATCACCGCCAGCGTCGATGGCCGCGATACCACGTTGCATACCGTCGAGCGCATGGCCAGCCAGGTGTTCATCCCGCTGACCGTGGGCGGTGGCGTACGCACCGTGCAGGACATCCGCAACCTGCTCAACGCCGGTGCGGACAAGGTGTCGATCAACACTGCGGCCGTGTTCAATCCTGAATTCGTCGGCGAGGCCGCCGAGCGTTTCGGCTCGCAGTGCATTGTCGTGGCGATCGATGCGAAGAAAGTGTCCGGCCCGGGCGAATCTCCGCGCTGGGAAATCTTCACCCACGGCGGCCGCAAGCCCACCGGCCTCGACGCCGTTGAGTGGGCGAAGAAGATGGAAGGCCTGGGCGCCGGTGAGATCCTGCTGACCAGCATGGACCAGGACGGCATGAAGAGTGGTTTCGACCTGGGCGTCACCCGGGCCATCAGTGATGCCCTGGGCATTCCGGTGATTGCCTCCGGTGGTGTCGGCAACCTGCAACATCTGGCCGACGGTATCCTCGAAGGCCACGCCAGCGCGGTGCTGGCGGCAAGCATTTTCCACTTTGGCGAATACACCGTGCCGGAGGCCAAGGCCTACATGGCGCAGCGCGGGATCGTCATTCGCTGAGCCGGTGCCGATAGAACCGATGCCCTGAATCAGGGAGTTGCCGGATCGGCATCTCGCGAGCCTGTCGTGGGCTTCAAGATGTCGATCCTCGGCTCGGATGCCTGTCCTGATTTGTCGTAGGCGATCGTGCAGAGCTTCACCGGCAGTTTTGTATCGTCAAACCGGAGCTCCAGGTAGGTGTGGGTTGCGTATCCGGCATCCTTCGAGCAATCCGTGGTTTCTACCGGACCGAACTTGGCGGCGTAGCTCTGATGTTTTTCGGTGCGTGCCAATTCTACGATGACGCCGGTAGTGATCGATAAATCGGGTTGTGCCGTGGGAAGGTCATCCAGGAGTTCTACTGGCAGAGACAGGCTATTCCTGATGAGTCCGAATTCAGCGCCTTGAGCTGCGGAGTCGACACCGAGGATGCATAGGAAATAGAAACCGGGCTGGCTACCGATCTCTGAGTTTATGAAGCTGTCGTTGGCACTGATCGCGTCACTGTAATGGTGACCACTTTCGCAATCCTTTGCTGTGCGAACGGTTTTATAGCGATAAAAAGCCGTGCTGATGGAAAAGCGGTAATCCCACGTTGGAGTGTGCAGCGTGCCATCGTCTCTTTTCTTCAGCTTCCTGTACCTCGCCGGAGCGTTTGAGTCGGCGCTCACGGTAAAGGCCGGATAGAGCGAGCACGAGGACGACGCATCGCTGGCCAGATGGCCCTGTATGAAGCAACCATTGAGAAGAACCGTCGGATTCCCGTATATATTTTCCGCAATCGCCTTGTAGCTATCGCCTATTCGCGTGCAGGGTGCATCTTCGTCGCAGGGGGTCAGGCCGGCAGCCAGGTTGCCGGTGCCTACCACGCCGATGATCTCGTTCGAATGACGATCAAGAATGGGCCCTCCCGAACTGCCTCCCGCTATGTCCTGACAGCGAGTCATCAAGTTATTTCGCCATACCCATGGGCCTTCAATGATTTCCTGGGCGGGCTGCAAGGTGCAGGCGGCCATGCGCAACGTGGCATTCTCGAAACCGAGTGGGGCGCTCACAATTAAGACATCAGTGTCGTAGGCTGGTTTTTGCTGGGCCAGCTCCAGTGGCTGTATTCCTTCATTGATGAGTTCCTGAAGACTGGTATCCAATTCGACGATGGCCAGATCGACACCTTGCATGCTGCGCCACGCGACTTTTTTCAGTGAATAGGTTTTGAATTGGGGCGTATCGGCAAAGTAATCGAACTGCATGATTCCGCTCACCGGCTTATCCGTCACGATGTTGCCATTGCCTGTTTCGATACAGTGTCCTGAGGTGAGTACATAGGCAGGGGTTGGCCCGGTCAATGAAGGTTCACGTGTGTCGAGAAGCGTTGCGGTACAAGAACCCTTGATGTACAGACGCCCGATACCTCGCCAGTGGTTGTACGATCCATCGGCATTTTCAAGGACCTTCGAGGCCGTGAAGTTCTGCATGTTTTCGCCGTAATCCAAGGGGTGTGCAATTGCGTTTGGAGCCAGCGAGTAAAGCGCGCCAACCAGCAGGAAAAAGAGTGTTTTCATCGAATGATGTCTCTGATTAATTGAACGTAACCGGCAACGGCCGGTGGTTCCAATTAATCAGTTGCAGGCATACGGATGGCGGTAATTAATTACCTCAGCTGCGACATCACGAACACCTATTCTGAGGGGTTGAAAGTGTCACGAAAGTAACGGGCGGTGGACATGTCTGCAGGCCCAAGGCACTCTTGGGCACACCATGGATTGCGGTAGCCCGACATGCTCAAACGTCTCGTTCTTGCCTTTGCCGGTGCCACGCTGATACTCGCAGGCACCGCCAGCGCCGCCGATACGTCACTGGTATTGCTGACGGAGAACTTCCCGCCTTACAACATGGCCAAGAACGGCAAGAACTTCGCCCAGGACGAGAACATCCATGGCATAGCCGTGGATATAGTTCGCGAGATTTTCAAGCGCGCCGATATCAGCTATAGCCTGACGCTGCGTTTTCCCTGGGAACGCATTTACAAACTCGCCCTGGAAAATCCCGGCTACGGTGTGTTTGTCATGGCGCGGTTGCCGGAGCGTGAAGCACTCTTCAAATGGGTTGGCCCCATCGGTCCGGATGACTGGATCATGCTTGCCAGGGCGGACAGCAAGATTGCCCTCGACTCGTTGGCGCAGGCGCGCCAATACAGGATCGGCGCCTACAAGGGCGATGCAATCGCCGAGACGTTGGCCAAGCAGGGATTGAAGCCGATTGTCGTGTTGCGCGATCAGGACAACGCCAGGAAACTGGTCAACGGCCAGATCGACCTGTGGGCCACCGGGGACCCGGCCGGGCGTTACCTGGCACGTCAGGAAGGGGTGAATGATCTCAAGACCGTGCTGCGATTCAACAGTGCCGAGCTGTACCTGGCCTTGAACAAGGACGTGCCAGACGATGTGGTCGCCCGGCTTCAGGCTGCCTTGGATGAGCTGCGCAAGGAAGGGGCGGTGGACGCGATCATGGCGCGGTATCTCTAGACCGTGTCGCCTCCATCGCGAGCAGGCTCCCACAGGCTATTCAGGGCGGACATAAGATTTGAGTTCGCTGAAGATCCAGTGTGGGAGCGGGCTTGCTCGCGAAAGCGGTGGATCAGCTTGCACTGATGTTGAATGTGAGGGCGCCTTCGCGAGCAAGCCCGCTCCCACATTTGGACGGAGTTCACAGGTCCATGTGGGAGCGAGCCGCGGTTACCGATACATTCCATCTTTCCCATGCCCCGCCATCGCCCGATTGCTGCGCAGGCTGATCATCGACTTGATATCGATCCACTCGATGTCCTGGGCCTTGAGCTTGGGTAGTTCGCGTTCGAGCACCGTCAGGGTCTGCGGGTAGGGATGACCGATCATCACGGCCGAGCCCTGGCGGCGGGCCAGGTCGATGGCGGTCTGTAGCTGGTGAGCGATGGCGGCTTCGGTGCGCTCGTCGTCGAGGAATACGTCTCGCGACACACTGGCGAGGCCAATCTTCTGGGCTTCGGCGGCGGCGACGGTCTGGGCGCTGGTGCGGCTGTCGACGAAGAACTTGTGCCGCTGTTGCAATTCCGCCATCAGCCACGCCATGGCCTGGGGCTGGGCGGTCATGCGGCTGCCCATATGGTTGTTGATCCCACTGGTATAGGGCACAGCGGCGAATGCGGCGTCGAGGCGTTTGCCGAGCTCTTCAATCGGTAGCTCAGGATGCCAGGCGAACGGCCCGGTCGCCGGATCCATAGGCATGTGCAGCATGACGATCTTGCCGGCGCGGTGAGCCTCGCGGGCGAACTCGGCGGCGTGGGGCGTGTCGGGCATGATCGCGGTGGCGACCGGGCCGGGAAGCATCAACACCCGGCGATCCCGGGGCAGGTTTTGCCCCAGGTCGTCGATGATCAGGCTCAGGTAGGCTTTGTGCGGTGACACCTCAGGCGTGCCGGGCGCCGCAAAAGCTACGCTCGCCAGGCAGCACAACAGGCCGAGGATGAAACGCCGGCCCATCTCAGCGGCCGGAAGTGATGTTCAGTCCTTTGAGCAGGCTCAGGGCCTGGGCCAGTTGGTAGTCGTCATCCTGCGGCATCGGCTTGCTCTTGCCGCCGGAGCCGCTCGGCTTGTCGGCACCGCCGTTGCCATTGCCCAGGTGACCTTGCAGGTCGGCTTCCTTGAAGTACTCGCTGTCCTGCTCGTTGGTGATCTTGGCCTTGCGCACCTCGATGTCCGGAACGATGCCCTGGGCCTGGATGGAGCGGCCGTTGGGCGTGAAGTACAGCGCAGTGGTGATCTTGAGCGCACGGTCATTGTTCAGCGGCAGCACGGTCTGCACCGAACCCTTGCCGAAACTGGTGGTGCCCATGACCACGCCGCGTTTCTGGTCCTGCAGGGCGCCGGCGACGATTTCCGAGGCCGAGGCACTGCCCCCGTTGATCAACACCACCAGTGGCACGGCTTCGCTGAGGTCGTTGCCGGTGGCCGAGAAGCGCAGCTCGGAGTTGGCGATACGGCCTTTGGTATAGACGATAAGGCCCTTGGTGATGAAGTGATCGACCACTTCCACCGCCGATTGCAGCACGCCGCCGGGGTTGTTGCGCAGGTCCAGGACCAGGCCGTTGAGTTTCTTGCCATTGTCCTTGCGCAGCTTGGCCAGGGCCTTGGCGACTTCTTCGCCGGTCTTGACCTGGAACTGGGTGATGCGGATGTAGCCGTAGCCCGACTCCAGCAACTGGCTCTTCACGCTCTTGACCTGGATCACCGCCCGGGTGAGGGTCACGTCGAACGGCGTGCCGCCATCGCGCACCAGGGTCAGGGTGATCTTCTGGCCGATCTTGCCGCGCATCTTGTCCACGGCTTCGGTCATGCTCTGGCCGCGGGTCGGCTGGCCGTTGATCTTGACGATGAAGTCGCCGGCCTGGATTCCGGCCTTGGAGGCCGGGGTGTCGTCGATCGGCGAGACCACCTTGATGAAGCCGTCTTCGCTGCCGACCTCGATGCCCAGGCCGCCGAACTCGCCACTGGTGCTTTCCTGCAATTCGGCAAAGTCTTCCGGCCCCAGGTAGGCCGAGTGCGGGTCGAGGTTGCTGAGCATGCCCTTGATGGCGTTCTCCAGCAGCATTTTGTCATCCACCGGTTCGACGTAGGCGGCCTTGATCCGGTCCATGACTTCGGCGAAAGTGCGCAGTTCATCCAGCGGCAGCGGGGCCTTGGTGGTCGCGGCCGTGGCGGCAGGCGCGGATGGGGCCGGTCCGGCGGCAAAAGCCAGGGGCGCACCGATCACGAGAGCGATCGTCAGGGCCAGCGAGGTGAGGCGGGACAAATGCAGCATGTCGAACGAACTCCTTAATTGGATGGGCGCGCTTATCCTTGCGCACGACACCATTGGGCCGGGTCACTGGGGCGACCCTGCTGACGAATTGCGAAATACAGTGCGGGCGTATCCTGCCCGCCACTGTTGCCGACCGTGGAGATGGACTCACCGGCCTTGACCACGTCTCCCGCCGACTTGAGCAGCGTCTGGTTATGGCCATACAGACTCAGGTAACCGTTGCCGTGGTCGAGGATCACCAGCAGGCCGGCGCCGCGCAGCCAGTCGGCGAACACCACGCGCCCGCCATGTACGGCATGCACCTGGCTGCCGGCGGATGCACTGATCATCACGCCGTCCCACTTGGTACGGGTGTCGTCGCCGCGGGTTTCACCAAAGCGCGCAAGTAATCGACCATTGACCGGCCATGGAAGTTTGCCCCGGGCGGAAGCAAAGGCGCCGCCGAAGGTTTCGCCATCGCTGGAAACCAGCGCGCCGGGGCTGGATTTCGTCGTTTTGCGCGGGGCGTCGTCCGCGTCCGCATCGGCCTGGGCTTCACGTAAACGCTTTTTTTCCGCTTCCTGCTGGGCGATCAGCGCTTTCTGCCGCGCTTCCTCTGCCTCTCGCGCCTGACGGGCCAGGGTTTCCTCGATGGTTTTCAAAACGTTTGCCAATTCGGCCTGGTCTTGCTCGCGAGCCTTGAGCTTGCTGTCCCGCGCCTTCATGTCGTCATTGAGTTTGGCCAGGGCCACCGCGCGTTCCTTGCGTACTTTCTCGAGCTCTTCGCGCTGGGTGTCGAGGCTGCTTTTCTGCACCAGCAACTGGGCCTGCTGCAGTTCGATGTCCTTTTCGACGTTGGCCAGTTGGCGCAGGGTTTCGTTGAATTTCTTGAGTTGCTCCAGGCGTGCCTGGCTCAGGTAGTCGTAATAGGTGAGGGTGCGGGCGAATTTCTCGGGGTTCTGCTGGTTGAGCAACAGCTTGAGGTACTCCTGACGGCCGCTCTGATAGGCCGCACGGGCCTGGATGGCGATCAGGTGTTGCTGTTCAGTGCGCGCGCTCTGGAGTTTTTTTTTCTCTGCATCGAGCCGCTGCAGCTCGGATTCGCTTTTCTTCAACTCTTTTTGCAGGGCATCGACCTGTTTCTCCAGGTTGCCCATTTCGGTCTCGGTGCCACGCAGCTCTTTCTGTACGCCGGCTTTCTCTTCCTGCAGCTTGCCCAGCAGCTTCTTCAGCTCTGCAATGTCCTGGCGCGTGGCTTCCAACTGTTGTTGGGTTTGCGCGCGCTCGTCAGCGAAGGCCGGTTGGAGCAGGCAGGTCAGAGCGAGGGCTATCAGGACGCGAAGCATAGAGGCGGGCGATACCAGGGAAAGGGACGGCCTAGTATGCCCGCCCCACGCCGCAAAAAAAACGCCCATTTGGGGCTGTGTGATAACTGGCCGGAAAAACACCTCAAAACCAATGTGGGAGCGGGCTTGCTCGCGAAAGCGGTGTGCCAGCCACAGTGATGCAGACTGTCACGGCGTCTTCGCGAGCAAGCCCGCTCCCACCGTCGATTTGCGGTGTTCCAACCAATCAAACCAGAATCGAAGTCCCGGTCATTTCCGCCGGTTTCTCCATCCCCAGCAGCATCAGCATGGTCGGCGCCACGTCAGCCAGCACACCCCCCTCACGGACCTTGAAGTCGCGCTTGCCGACATAGATGAACGGCACCGGCTCGGTGGTGTGGGCGGTGTGGGCCTGTCCGGTGGATTCGTCGGACATCTGCTCGACGTTGCCGTGGTCGGCCGTGATCAGTGCTTCGCCACCGACCTTTTCCAATGCGTCAACGATGCGGCCAACGCAGGTGTCCAGGCATTCCACGGCCTTGACCGCCGCTTCGAACACGCCGCTGTGACCGACCATGTCGCCGTTGGCGTAGTTGACCACGATGACGTCGTAACGCTGGTTTTCAATGGCGTCGACAATCCGGTCGGTGACTTCCGGAGCGCTCATCTCGGGTTGCAGGTCGTAGGTGGCGACTTTCGGCGAGGGGATCAGGATGCGTTCTTCGCCCGGGAACGGTTCTTCGCGCCCGCCCGAGAAAAAGAACGTCACGTGGGCGTACTTCTCGGTCTCGGCGATGCGCAGCTGGGTCTTGCCGTTCTTCGCCAAGTAGTCGCCAAGCACGTTTTCCAGGCTGCCGGCGGCGAAAGCCGAGGGTGCGGGGATGCTGGCGGCGTACTGGGTCAGCATCACGAAACCAGCCAGTTTTGGCTGGCGAGGGCGTTCGAACTCCTTGAAATCGTCTTCGACGAAGACCCGGGTCAGCTCGCGGGCACGGTCGGCGCGGAAGTTCATGAATACCACGGCGTCGCCATCCTCGACCCTGACCGGCTCGCCGATAGTGGTGGCTTTGACGAACTCGTCGCTTTCGCCGCGCTCGTAGGCGGCTTCGAGGCCTTCCTGGGCGGTGGCGGCGTTGAATTCGGCGTTGCCATCGATGATCAGGTTGTAGGCCTGGGCGACACGATCCCAACGGTTGTCGCGGTCCATGGCGTAGTAACGGCCGACGATGCTGGCGATGCGACCCTTGCCGAGCGCCTGGAAGGTGGCGTCCAGCAGCTCGATCGAAGAGGCGGCGCTTTTCGGCGGGGTATCGCGGCCATCGAGGAAGGCGTGCAGGTAGATCTTCTCGGCGCCGCGTTTGAAGGCCAGTTCGGCCATGGCGATCAGGTGGTCTTGGTGGCTGTGCACGCCACCGTCGGACAGCAGGCCCATGAAATGCACGGCTTTGCCGGCGGCCACGGCTTTGTCCACGGCGGCGCAGATGGTCGGGTTCTCGAAGAACTCGCCGTCGCGGATCGCTTTGGTGACGCGAGTGAAGTCCTGATAAACCACGCGGCCCGCGCCGAGGTTCATATGGCCGACTTCGGAGTTACCCATCTGCCCGTCCGGCAGGCCGACGTCCATACCGCTGCCGGAGATCAGGCCGTTCGGCACGGTGGCCCACAGGCGGTCCAGTACAGGCTTGTTGGCCGAATACACAGCGTTGGATTCGTGGCTGTCACTGTGACCGAAGCCGTCGAGAATCATCAGGACCAAAGGTTTAGGCGTGGTAGTCATGGAATCCACTCGTGGCTGGTTAAAAGAAGACGATGGAAAAGGGACGGGCAGTTTAAAGGTAAGTTCCGGTGCCGTCACCGCCGGGCGGGGTTTGGCCGACCCTGAGTGCTGTGTATACTGGCCGACATTTTAACGCCCTGGAACCTCCTTCGATGGTTGCTCACCTGATTGAATTTGCCACTAACCACTACATTCTCGTCGGTATCTTCGTCGTACTGCTGGCATTGCTGGTCGCCCATACGATGCAGGGCGGCGGCCGCAGCCTGAGCACCGCCGAACTGACCGCGCTGGTCAACAAGGATGCCGGCGTGGTGGTGGACATTCGTCCGGGCAAGGAATTCGCCGCAGGTCACATTGTCGGCGCGTTGAACATTCCCCAGGACAAACTGGCCGCGCGTATCGGCGAACTGGAAAAGCACAAGGCCAAGACCATCATCCTGGTCGATGCCATGGGCCAGACGGCCGGTACCCATGCCCGCGAGCTGATGAAATCCGGTTTCACCGCCGCCAAGCTGTCCGGTGGCGTGGCGACCTGGAAAGCCGACAACCTGCCCCTGGTGAAGTGAGATGACCCACGTCGTTGTCTATTCCAGCGATTACTGCCCCTATTGCTCCAGAGCCAAGTTCCTGCTCCAGAACAAGGGCGTGGCTTTCGAAGAGATCAAGGTCGACGGCAAGCCACAGCTGCGCGCCGAGATGACCCGGAAGGCCGGACGCACCTCCGTGCCGCAGATCTGGATCGGCAACACCCACGTGGGCGGTTGCGACGACCTGTATGCCCTGGAGCGCGCCGGCAAGCTCGACGCGTTGCTCCAGGCCTGAATCCCCTGAAGAACCTTAAAGTAAGAAGGATCTGCGATGACTGACCAACAGAACACAGCTGCCAGCGAAGAAGAAGCCGCACCGCAATTCTCCTTGCAGCGCATTTATGTGCGTGACCTATCCTTCGAAGCCCCGAAAAGCCCGGCGATCTTTCGCCAGCAGTGGGAGCCGAGCGTAGGCCTGGACCTGAACACCCGCCAGAAAGCCCTGGAAGAAGACTTCCACGAAGTGGTGCTGACCCTGTCGGTTACCGTGAAGAACGGTGAAGAAGTGGCGTTCATCGCTGAAGTCCAGCAGGCCGGGATCTTCCTGATCAAGAACCTCGATGCCGCTTCGATGAGCCACACCCTGGGCGCGTTCTGCCCGAACATCCTGTTCCCGTACGCCCGTGAAGCGCTGGACAGTCTGGTGACCCGCGGCTCGTTCCCGGCCCTGATGCTGGCCCCGGTGAACTTCGACGCCCTGTACGCCCAAGAGCTGCAGCGCATGCAGGAAGAAGGCGGCGCGACGGTTCAGTAAGCGCGACAGCCGGCTACAAAACCTGTGGGAGCGAGCCTGCTCGCGATAGCGGTGTGTCAGTCAACAGCGATGTTGCTGATCGATCGCCATCGCGAGCAGGCTCGCTCCCACAGAGTTTCTGGCGTTATGAATTCAGGCGAAACCGTTCTGCCGCCACGCCTCGTAGACAGCCACCGCTACCGTGTTGGACAGATTCAGGCTGCGACAGCCTTCGCGCATTGGTAGCCGCAAGCGCTGGTCTGCCGGTAGCGCGTCCAGCACGTCGGCCGGCAGGCCGCGGCTTTCCGGTCCGAACAGGAACGCATCGCCGGCGACGAAACTGGCGTCATGGAAGGGCCGCGAACCCTTGGTGGTGAAGGCAAACAGGCGCGGGTGACCGAGGCTTTCCAGACAACTGGCGAGGTCGGCATGACGTTGCAAGGTGGCATACTCGTGGTAGTCGAGACCGGCTCGGCGCAGGCGCTTGTCGTCCATCTCGAAGCCCAGCGGCTCGATCAAATGCAGGTGGCAGCCGCTGTTGGCGCACAGCCTGATGACATTGCCGGTATTCGGCGGAATTTCCGGTTGAAAAAGGATGACGTGAAACATGCACGGCTCCGATAACAAAGATGATGCGCATTCTACGCTGCAAACCGATGAGCGTTCGAAGCTATTCCCGCGGGTCATGGGCTCGCTGGCAATCTTCGGGATGATGATTGGCCTGATGATCGGCCGCTTGACCAATCCCGAACCGAGCGTGTTGCAGCGGATCGAGGTGGGCGATGGGGTGCTGGTGGCCTGGTTCAACGATGAGCCCAAGCTGCACGGGGAAATCGTCGATGGCTCCGTGGCGCTGTTGTTCGAAGCCGAAGGCTCGGCGCAGAAGGGACAGTTGAAACTCAACGGCAAGGACGTGAACTGGCGGGTGCGCTTGAGTGACAAGGGGTTGCTGCTGACGCTGGTGGCGGCGCGTCCGTTGCGGGGTGAGTGGACCGGCAGCGAGGCGGATGACCGCTGGCGGTTGGAGGTCCGTCTCCAGGAGCAATAAAAGAGGGAAACCTTGACCTGCCTGTATCAAGGCCCCCAAAACGGTGGGCTCGATGAGCCCGGATAAAATGGGGAATCCCCGGCCTGCCTGTACCAAGGTCCCCGAAACTGGGTAGTGATTGGGTTATTGCAGGGGGCGTGCCAATTTTAAATGGCTTGTCACGAAAAACTTTCTGATGTCGCGCAAGGCCCCGTATTCCGGGGCTTTTCGCTTCTCTGGTACAGATTTTTTGTGGTGGCTCGATTGGTTTGGGCCTGAATGAAACGCGCAGTTGCGGTTCGTGGTGCATTGGTGTGGTGCACGGGACTCCAGGGTTTCAACCGGCGCGCTCATGTGGCTGGCGCTGCAGCTTTACTTGTGGGAGCGGGCTTGCCCGCGTATGCGTCATGTCAGCCAACATCAAATTGACTGATATGCCGCTTTCGCGAGCAAGCCCGCTCCCACATGGGTTTTACGCCGGGGTGAAAGGCAATTCAGCCCTCGTCGCTCTCATCATCATCCCCGCCATCGACCTTCATCCCCAATTCCTTGATCTTGCGGGTCAAGGTATTGCGACCCCAGCCCAGCAGCACGGCGGCGTCGCGGCGGCGGCCGGCGGTGTGCTTGAGAGCGGTTTCGATCATGATGCGTTCGAAGCTCGGCACGGCGCTGTCCAGCAGGCTCGACTGGCCACGGGCCAAGGCCTGGTCGGCCCACTGGCGCAGGGCCTGTTCCCAGTTGGTCACCGGGGCCGAATCCTGGGGCAGGCTCAGCAATTCCGGTGGCAGGTCGCCGATATGCACCTCTCGTCCCGAGGCCATGACGGTGATCCAGCGGCAGGTGTTCTCCAGTTGGCGCACGTTGCCGGGCCACGGCAGGTTCTTGAGGTATTCCTCGGTCTCGCTCTTGAGCAGCTTGGGCTCCACCGCCAGTTCCTGAGCGGCACGGCTGAGGAAATGCCTGGCCAGGGTCGGGATGTCTTCGCGACGATCCGCCAGGCGCGGGATATGAATACGGATCACGTTCAGGCGGTGGAACAGGTCTTCCCGGAATTTGCCGGCGTGTACCAGGGTTTCCAGGTTCTGGTGGGTCGCGGCGATGATGCGTACATCGACCTTGACCGGGGTATGGCCGCCCACCCGATAGAACTCGCCGTCCGCCAACACGCGCAACAAACGGGTCTGGGTGTCGGCCGGCATGTCGCCGATCTCGTCGAGGAACAACGTGCCGCCGTCGGCCTGTTCGAAGCGCCCGCGTCGCAGGTTGGCTGCGCCGGTGAATGCGCCTTTCTCGTGACCGAACAGTTCGGACTCCATCAGGTCCTTGGGAATCGCGGCCATGTTCAGCGCAATGAATGGCGACGCTGCCCGTGGACTATGGCGATGCAGGGCATGGGCCACCAGCTCTTTACCGGTGCCGGATTCGCCATTGATCAACACAGTGATATTGGAATGGCTCAGGCGTCCGATGGCGCGAAACACTTCCTGCATCGCCGGCGCTTCGCCGATGATCTCCGGTGTGCGGGCCAGGGCCGGCACTTCTTCCAGGCCCTGTTGTTCCTGGGCGTGCTGGTTGGCGCGCTTGACCAGCGACACCGCTTCATCGACATCGAACGGCTTGGGCAGGTATTCGAAGGCGCCGCCCTGATAGGACGCCACGGCGCTGTCCAGGTCGGAGTGGGCGGTCATGATGATCACCGGCAGCCGGGGATGCTGCTCGCGAATCCGCGCCAGCAGGTCCAGGCCGCTGGCGCCGGGCATGCGGATGTCGGAGATGATGACGTCCGGTTGCTGACGGGCCAGGCGGCTCATCACGCCATCGGCGCTGTCGAAGCTCTGGGTGGTCATGCCTTCCTGTTGCAAGGCTTTTTCCAGGACCCAGCGGATAGAACGGTCGTCATCGACGATCCACACGGTTTCACTACGGCTCATGTCGATGTGGCTCCTTGTTCCAGTGGCAGGAAGATCGAAAAGGTGGTGTGGCCGGGGTGGCTCTCACACTCGATCAGGCCCTGATGCTGACTGATGATGTTCTGGGTAATGGCCAGCCCCAGCCCGGTACCGTCCGGACGGCCGCTGACCATGGGAAAGAAGATGGTTTCCTGCAATTCCGTGGGGATGCCCGGGCCGTTGTCGATGATCTCGATCTTGGTCACCAGGCGATGGCGTACATGGCCGATGGTGAACTGGCGCAAGGCGCGAGTGCGCAGGCTGATGCGGCCCAGGCGCAGCTCGTTCTGGCTGCCGATGGCCTGCATCGCGTTGCGCACGATGTTCAATACGGCCTGGATCATCTGTTCGCGATCGATCAGGACATCGGGAATGCTTGGATCGTAGTCGCGCACCAAGGTGATGCAGCCCTGGCTTTCGGCTTCCACGAGGCTGCCGACGCGCTCCAGTACCTCGTGGACGTTGCATAGAGCCAGGGACGGCAGCTTGTTGGAGCCGAGCATGCGATCCACGAGGTTTCGCAGGCGGTCGGCTTCCTCGATGATGACGTTGGTGTAGTCCTTGAGGCTTTCTTCGGGCAGCTCCCGGGCCAGCAATTGCGCAGCGCCACGGATGCCGCCGAGGGGATTCTTGATTTCATGGGCCAAGCCACGCACCAGCATCTTGCTGGTTTCCTGCTTGGACAATTGCGCCTCTTCCTTGGTGATGCGTAGCAGGCGATCACGAGGGTGGACCTCCAGCAGCAACAGGGTGGCGCCGTTGCTCAGGATCGGGGTTACCGCGTAGTCGACCGTCAGCGTCTGGCCGGTCAGGGCGGTGAGCATCGCTTCACGCTTGGTGAACGGATGAGCCTGCTCCACAGCCTGGCGCAAGGAGTTGAGTGCCTCGGCGGATTCGGTGAACAGCTCGCTGATGAACTGTCCATGGCTGCGCTGGCCGCTGACGGCCAGGAGCATCTCCGCCGCCGGGTTCATGTACTCGAGGCGCAGTTCGGCGTCGAGCAGAATGGTCGCGGTGGTGAGGTTGTCGAGTAGCAAACGGTGTAGTGCGTCGCTGATGGTCATCGGGACCTCTTTTGAAGCGTGGCAATTCGGGGCCGGTCCCAAATTGCGCGCGCGATGTAACGCGCTGATAGAAGGAAAATGCAAAAACCAAACCAAGGCTCCGAAAAGAAGCGTTTAGAGCCTGAAAAGGGCTTCTTTCGCCCGATTGCGTGGCGTTCTGCCAGTTTTTCCGGGTACTTTCGAACCAAAATGGGTTCGCGCCTTGGGTAGAGGTGCAACGATGTGCACCAATATAGTGCGATACCAGGGCGGGGCGTTAGAAGAACGGCAGGATGCTGCTTTCTTCTTCGGGTTTGTCAGCGAGAGGGCATTCGGGGCGCTGGCCGTAGTCAGCCGTGGCGCAAGGCTTGATGCGGCGCTTCTGTGCCAGGGAAATGCGTTGCATGTGGAAGGGCTGGTTGGCGGTGCGTTCGACGATGCGGTCTTGCTCGTCGAGGATTTCTACCGCCAATTGGTGAGTGCCTCGATCGATGTTACTCAAGGCAAACACTGGGCTTGGTCCTGGTTCGCCAGTGGGCCGACCGTCGAGCAGCAGGCGGTAGCGATGACCCTTTTTCAGCCCCGGCTCACTGGTGGCGGTGACGATCAATTCCCCCGCTGTGCTGCGTATCGTCGCGTCCGGTTCCGGGATCAGCAGCCGGAGCATCTCATAATGAAACAGGGGTTTTGGCTGGGCTTCGGCGGTTGGCGCCGCGGTTGCAGCCGCAGGCGGCGTGGACATCCGGTTGCCGGGTGGCAGCTGGACTTTTTTCGCATTGCCGGGGCGCGGTTGATCAGTGAAGACCCGATTGCCCTGGGCGTCGACATAGGTATAGACCTGCGCCATCGCCGGCAAGGCGGCCAGCGACAGGCACAGCGCAAGCACCCGGCGGCTCATGGCTGGTGCACCCGCTGCACGGTAAACGTAACGGTTTCGCTCTGTTGCACAAGGTTTTCCCCATCGATGACCTGAACCGCCAGGCGATGCTCGCCCCGGTCGATGTTAACCAGCTGCAGGCGCGGCACGTTGGAGGGCTGGCCGTAGGGCTGGTCGTCCAGCAGCAGGCGGAACTGATGAGGGCTTTGCAGGCGCGGTTGCGTCCGAACGCCGACGGTGAAGGTGCCATTGTTGGCGCGCAGGGCTTGCTCGGTGGGAATGTCCGTCAGTTCGAGTGTTTCGTAAGCCTTGCGCGGCGCTTCACTGTTGGCGGGAGCTGTCGGCGCATCCGGGCGGGTTGGAGACTGGCGTTCGATGCTGTTGAGCGGCGGCAATTCCACGGTCTGGGCCGGTACGCCTTGGGGCGGCTGGTTGCTATAGGCGGTGTTGCCGTCGGCGTCGGTGTATTTGTAGATCTGGGCTGCTGCGGGCAGCGCCAGTAGCAACAAAACGCCAGGAAAGACACGACCCATAAAAATCGACCGGAAACTGAAAGTGTTGAATGCAGCATAGGACACGGCGGCGATTGGCCCAACCCCAAACGTCCCCACACTGGAATCCCTGTGGGAGCCTGCTCGCGATGGCGACCGCTCAGCAACATGGCTATTGCCTGACACACCGCTATCGCGAGCAGCCTCTCCCACAAGGGGATGTGTATTGCCTCAGTTTTTGGCTATGCACAGCTCTGCAGTCGCCCGGATCAGGGCAAGCCGGTGCACCGGGTGCTGTTTGTTGTTGTGGGTGGCCTGGGCCAGCCATGTCGGGCATTGTGGGTCGGTACGGTAGGGGGTGAAATCGGCCAGTTGTTGCAACAGGCGCTTTTGCAGTCGATCAAGTTGCGGGCGGATTTGTCCCACCAGGTCTGGACGCGGCAGGTCCGGGGCCTTGCCTGCCAGGGCCCAGTCGGACAGGTCGATGTACTGCACCAGTTTGTTGGCTTCTATCTGGGCGCTGAAAAACGCTTCAACGGTTTCACCAGACAACTTGTAGACCGGCGCCTGGGCGACGGCGGCGGCAATGACTTCACGCTCGCGCTGGCGGTCTTCTACCGGTTTATGGCTGTCCCATTTGCTCAGCGCCACTTGATCGGCAAGGGCTATGCGTTCGCCAATGGCGTTCAGCAAAGGCGTCAGAGCGTCGGGAGCCGGTGTGGCTTGGGCGTTGGAGGCCAACAGCGCGACCGAAAGGGCAAGGCCAGATGTGAAGCGCAAGTTCATGGACAGTCTCTTCTTCGGGAGGGGCGGCAGTCATCATGCAGTAACCTGCGCCCATGAAAAAGGCCTCCCGAAGGAGGCCTCTGTTGTTTCACGCCGCGTGTACGAGCGCTACTGGATCAGCAGCTGTAGTACAGCTCATATTCCAGTGGGTGTACGAAGGTGCGAACCTTGATTTCTTCTTCGCTTTTCAGTGCGATGTAGGCGTCGATGAAGTCATCGCTGAATACGCCGCCCTTGGTCAGGAACGCACGGCCCTTGTCCAGCTCTTCCAGGGCTTCTTTCAGGCTGCCGCAAACCTGCGGGATTTCCTTGGCCTCTTCAGGCGGCAGGTCATACAGGTTCTTGTCGGCGGCATCGCCAGGGTGGATCTTGTTCTGGATACCGTCCAGACCGGCCATCATCAGTGCGGCGAAGGCCAGGTATGGGTTGGCAGCCGGATCCGGGAAGCGGGCTTCGATACGGCGGGCTTTAGGGCTGTTCACGTAAGGAATACGGATCGAGGCGGAACGGTTGCGAGCCGAGTAGGCCAGCATCACCGGCGCTTCGAAGCCTGGGACCAGACGCTTGTAGGAGTTGGTCGACGGGTTGGTGAAGCCGTTCAGGGCCTTACCGTGCTTGATGATACCGCCGATGAAGTACAGGGCGGTGTCCGACAGGCCGGCATAGCCTTCGCCTGCGAAAGTGTTCTTGCCGTCCTTGGAGATCGACATGTGAACGTGCATGCCCGAACCGTTGTCGCCGTACAGGGGCTTCGGCATGAAGGTCGCGGTGCGGCCATAGGCATCGGCAACGTTGTGCACGACATACTTCAGGGTCTGCACTTCGTCAGCCTTCTTGACCAGCGTGTTGAACTTCACGCCGATTTCGTTCTGGCCGGCAGTCGCCACTTCGTGGTGGTGAACTTCCACGGTCTGGCCCATTTCTTCCAGTGCGTTGCACATGGAGGTACGGATCTCGTGGTCGAAGTCGAACGGTGGTACTGGGAAGTAGCCGCCTTTCACGCCTGGACGGTGGCCCTTGTTACCACCTTCCACGTCCTGGTCGGACATCCACGAACCTTGTTCGGAGAAGATCTTGAACATGGAGCCGGAGATGTCGGACTTGAACTTGACCGAATCGAAGATGAAGAATTCAGGCTCAGGACCGAAGAAAGCGGTGTCACCGATGCCGGTGGACTTCAGGTATTCCTCGGCGCGGTGGGCGATGGCGCGTGGGTCGCGGTCATAGCCTTGCATGGTGGATGGTTCGATGATGTCGCAGACCAGGATCAGGGTCGGCTCTTCGGTGAACGGATCCAGGACGGCGGTTTCGTCGTCCGGCATCAGGATCATGTCGGATGCTTCGATGCCTTTCCAGCCAGAGATGGAGGAACCGTCGAACATCTTGCCGATTTCGAAGAAATCGTCATCCAGGGCATCACGGGCCGGCATGGTTACGTGATGTTGAGTGCCTTTGGTGTCAGTGAAGCGCAGATCAATCCACTTGACGTCATGATCTTTGATGAGTTGAACCGACTTCGACATATGTCCTCCGGGTGGCTTCGGGCGGGGTAATGGTTTGCCCGTAGATATGAGTGATGCCGGCGCGAATACTCTGCCATGGCAACCTGCCTCACAAGGGAGCAAATTGCATGCCAGTGCCCCAGCTTGGGTTTTTTGCACCAAACCCACGCCTTTTGAAGGCTTGAACGGTAGATTGTCAGACAGTCGCGCACTGTAATGTAGCGTATTGGCCGGCGTGAGACCTGTTTTGGTGCACTGAAAACCAGGCACACATTAATTGGTCAAACCTTGAGCAATTTCCGCTATAATCCGCGCCCCCCTTTTTTCGGCTGGCCGTTCGCGCGCTGTTTTCATGAAACTAATCGTAAAAGTCTTCCCCGAAATCACCATCAAGAGCCGCCCGGTCCGGACGCGTTTCATCCGGCAGTTGGCCAAGAACATCCGTGCCGTGCTCCGTGATCTGGACCCGGTCGTGGTGGTGAATGGCGTGTGGGACAATCTCGAGCTGGAAACCCGCGTCAGCGAACCCAGGATTCTGAAGGAGATGACCGAGCGGCTGACCTGTATGCCGGGCATCGCGCATTTCCTGCAGGTGGATGAATATCCGCTGGGGGATTTCGACGACATCGTCGCTAAGTGCAAGCTGCATTATGGCGATGCGTTGGCCGGCAAGATTTTCTCGGTACGTTGCAAGCGTGCGGGCAAGCATCCGTTCAGTTCGATGGACGTGGACCGCTACGTCGGCAGCCAACTGCGCCGGCAGTGTGGCGCCGCTGGTATTTCGTTGAAAAACCCGCAGGTCGAAGTGCGCATCGAAATTCGCGACCAACGGTTGTTCGTCATCCACAGCCAGCACAACGGCATCGGCGGGTATCCGCTGGGGGCCCTGGAGCAGACACTGGTGCTGATGTCTGGCGGCTTCGACTCCACGGTCGCGGCCTACCAGATCATGCGGCGCGGCCTGATGAGCCATTTCTGCTTCTTCAACCTCGGCGGGCGTGCCCATGAACTGGGCGTGATGGAAGTGGCGCACTTCATCTGGAAGAAGTACGGCAGCTCGCAACGCGTGTTATTTGTGAGTGTGCCGTTCGAAGAAGTCCTGGGGGAAATCCTCGGCAAAGTCGATGACAGTCATATGGGCGTCATTTTGAAGCGTATGATGTTGCGTGCCGCTTCCAGCATCGCCGACCGCCTGCACATCGATGCGCTGGTCACCGGCGAGGCGATCTCCCAGGTATCGAGCCAGACACTGCCGAACCTGTCGGTCATCGACTGCGTCACCGAAAAGCTCGTGCTGCGTCCGCTGATCGCCAGCCACAAGCAGGACATCATCGACACGGCCAACGCGATTGGCACTGCCGAATTTGCCCGGCACATGCCCGAATACTGCGGCGTCATCTCGGTCAACCCGAAGACCGCCGCCAAGCGCGGACGCGTGGAGCACGAAGAGAAAGAATTCGATATGGCGGTGCTCGAGCGTGCGCTCGAAAACGCCAGGCTGGTGCCGATCGATCGGGTGATCGACGAATTGGGCCAGGACATCAAGGTTGAAGAAGTCGGCGAAGCGCTGGCCGGTCAGATCATCATCGACATCCGTCACCCGGACGACGCTGAAGACGACCCGTTGAGCGTCGCCGGTATCGAGGTACAAACGATGCCGTTCTATGCAGTGAACGCGCGTTTCAAGGAACTGGACCCTACTCGCCAGTACCTGCTGTATTGCGACAAAGGCGTGATGAGTCGCCTGCATGTCCACCATCTGCTCAGTGAGGGGCATGCCAATGTGCGCGTTTATCGACCGAGCTAAGTGCCCGGGGCTGTTTGCCTGTGGCCTGCGTCACCGGCCCCCCGACGCCGTCGACAAGCTGTAGCGGCTTTGTCGGACTCAACGTAAATCGCTGCCACGACCTGTCAGCACACCGAATCCTCTGATCGAGATACACAAGTGATCGAAAATCTACGCAACATCGCCATCATTGCCCACGTTGACCATGGTAAAACCACCCTGGTAGACAAACTCTTGCGTCAATCCGGCACCCTGGAGCGCAACGAGCTCAACGACGAGCGCGTGATGGACTCCAACGACCAGGAAAAAGAGCGTGGTATTACCATCCTGGCGAAAAACACCGCCATCAACTGGAACGGCTACCACATCAACATCGTGGATACCCCGGGCCACGCCGACTTCGGTGGTGAAGTAGAGCGCGTGATGTCGATGGTCGACTCCGTGCTGCTGCTGGTCGACGCCCAGGACGGCCCTATGCCGCAAACCCGCTTCGTGACCAAGAAAGCGTTCGAAGCCGGCCTCAAGCCGATCGTCGTGATCAACAAGGTCGACCGTCCGGGCGCGCGTCCTGACTGGGTTCTGGACCAGATCTTCGACCTGTTCGACAACCTCGGTGCCACCGACGAACAACTGGACTTCCAGGTCGTCTACGCCTCGGCCCTGAACGGCATTGCCGGTCTGGACCACACCGACATGGCTGAAGACATGACCCCGCTGTACCAGTCGATCGTCGACAACGTACCCGCACCGGCCGTTGACCGTGACGGTCCGTTCCAGATGCAGATCTCGGCCCTGGACTACAACAGCTTCCTGGGTGTGATCGGTGTTGGCCGTATCGCCCGTGGTCGCGTCAAGCCGAACACCCCGGTCGTCGCCATCGACGTCGACGGCAAGAAACGCAACGGCCGTATCCTGAAGCTGATGGGGCACCACGGTCTGCACCGTGTGGACGTCGAAGAAGCGGCTGCCGGCGACATCGTCTGCATCAGCGGCTTCGAAGAGCTGTTCATCTCCGACACCCTGTGCGACCCGAACGTTGTCGAGGCGATGAAGCCACTGACCGTCGACGAACCGACTGTTTCCATGACCTTCCAGGTCAACGACTCGCCATTCTGCGGTAAGGAAGGCAAGTTCGTGACCTCCCGTAACATCAAGGAGCGTCTGGACAAGGAGCTGCTGTACAACGTGGCACTGCGCGTTGAAGAAGGCGACTCGGCCGACAAGTTCAAGGTCTCCGGCCGTGGTGAGCTGCACCTTTCGGTACTGATCGAAACCATGCGTCGCGAAGGCTTCGAAATGGCGGTAGGTCGTCCGGAAGTGATCATCCGTGTCGTCGACGGCGTGAAGCAGGAACCGTTCGAGAACGTCACCATCGACATCCCTGAAGAATCCCAGGGCAAGGTCATGGAAGAAATGGGCCTGCGTAAGGGCGACCTGACCAACATGTCCCCGGATGGCAAAGGGCGTGTGCGCCTGGAGTACAACATCCCGGCTCGTGGCCTGATCGGTTTCCGTAACCAGTTCCTGACCCTGACCAACGGTGCTGGCATCCTGACCTCGATCTTCGATCGCTACGACACCATGAAATCCGGCCACATGTCCGGCCGTCAGAACGGCGTCCTGGTATCGGTAGAAACCGGCAAGGCGCTGACCTACTCCCTGGAAACCCTCCAGGCGCGTGGCAAGCTGTTCGTCGAGCACGGCCAGGAAATCTACAACGGTCAGATCGTAGGTCTGAACAGCCGTGACAACGACCTGGGCGTCAACCCTACCAAGGGCAAGAAGCTCGACAACATGCGTGCTTCGGGTAAAGACGAAACCATCGCCCTGGTTCCACCTGTTCGCTTCACCCTGGAACAGGCACTGGAGTTCATCCAGGACGACGAATTGTGCGAAGTGACTCCGAAGTCGATTCGCCTGCGCAAGAAGATCCTGGACGAAGGCGAGCGTACCCGCGCTGCCAAGAAAGCCAAGGCTTGATCGTTTAGCCCCGGCTGAATGAAAAACGCCCCCGGTCGTGAGACCGGGGGCGTTTTTTTATGCATGGAGTTTATGCAGTGACCGGCAGGCCGCTTTCGCGAGCAAGCCCGCTCCCACAGGCTCAGCGCTGTCCTTGTGGGAGGCGAAAACGGTAGGTCAGGCGCTAAATAGTCAAAACCGATCCAACGTCCGCGGATTACGCTCGCGCTCCACTTCCTTGGGCTTGTACGCACAGTATCCCGGCCGTGGCCCGACCCGTGGATGATTGCGGCAGGTGTCCGGGCGTTTCTCGTAAATGGTGCACAGCCGGCTCTTGCGGTCCAGATAAAGGCAATTGTTGTTGCTCATGCGCTGGAGCGTGAAGATCTCCGACTTCTGGTTGTAACGCTCGACGATCCCTTCCTTTTGCAGGCGCTTGGCGATGTTTTTCGGCGGGTCGCCCAGTTCGAACTCGTCGACGATGCCGATCCGGATCAGGTCCTTGATCTTGACCTCGACCGGGAGCGTGCAGCAGCTCGACACGCAGGAACCGCACATCGGGGCGGAGTACTTGGCCCAGGTATCGAGTCGGTCGATCTCCGCGGCGGCGATCAGGTTGGGCTTCATCATTCTAGGTATACCGGCATGCATCAGGGCGCGCGATCATACCGGGACTGGTGAAATTTTGAACGACCATCCGCCGGTTTTTTTTCGCTCCGGCAAACCCCCTCCTTGGGCGGCATGGCCCCTGCATTCATTCATCCATTGGCAATTTCCTGGCGGCAATTCTCCGGCATCGGGGGAAAACCACCGAACCAAGAGCCTTCGCCGTCTGTCAGACCGTCTAGGCTCAGACAATTCCATGCTCGTTCGAGGTCTTATTCATGACTCAAGAACCACTTGTTCGCGAAGCTGAAGTGGCCGCATTTCGCGACGCTGTGTTGACCAAACTCACTTATGCCGTCGGCAAGGACCCGGATCATGCGTTTGATCACGATTGGTTCGAAGCCATTGCCCTTGCAGCCCGCGACCACATGGTCGAACACTGGATGGATCACACGCGACAGATCTATCGCAAGGGCCAGAAGCGGGTCTACTACCTCTCCCTGGAATTCCTCATCGGGCGCTTGCTCTACGACAGCCTGAGCAACCTCGGCCTGCTGGACACCGCCCGCGAAGCCCTGACCGAACTGGGCGTCGACCTGGAGCGCATCCGCTTGCTCGAGCCTGACGCGGCGCTGGGCAACGGCGGCCTCGGTCGGTTGGCGGCGTGCTTCATGGAGAGCATGTCCACTCTGGGCATCGCCGGCCACGGCTACGGCATTCGTTACGAGCACGGCCTGTTTCGTCAGGCGATCGTCGATGGCTGGCAACAGGAGCAGACCGAGCACTGGCTGGATTTCGGCAACCCCTGGGAGTTCGAGCGGCCGGAGGTGGTCTACCCGATCGGCTTCGGCGGTAGTGTCGAGACTGTCACCGACGACACCGGCAAGACCCGTCAGGTCTGGTCCCCGGCTGAAACCGTGCGGGCCATTGCCTATGACACCCCAGTGGTGGGCTGGCGGGGTGCCAGTGTGAACACCTTGCGCCTATGGCGTGCGCGAGCCGTGGAAGACCTGCATCTGGAGCGCTTCAATGCCGGCGACCACCTCGGTGCCGTGGCCGAGGTAGCCCGGGCCGAAAGTATTTCCCGTGTGCTCTACCCGGCCGATAGCACCGAAGCCGGCCAGGAACTGCGCCTGCGCCAGGAATATTTCTTCGTTGCCGCCTCGTTGCAGGACCTGCTGCGCCGCCATCGCAACATGCATACCTCGGTCCTGACCCTGGGCGATCACGCGGCGATCCAGCTCAACGACACCCACCCGTCCATCGCCGTGGCCGAGCTGATGCGTCAACTGGTGGACGTCTACGACGTGGCCTGGGACGCCGCCTGGCAGATCACCCAAGACACGCTGTCGTACACCAACCATACGTTGCTGCCCGAAGCCCTGGAAACCTGGCCAGTTGGCTTGATGGAACGCATGCTGCCGCGGCATATGCAGATCATCTATCTGATCAACGCTCAGCACATCGATTCGCTGCGGGCCAAGGGGGTACACGACTTCGACGTGCTGCGCTCGGTGTCGCTGATCGAAGAAGACAACGGCCGCCGGGTGCGCATGGGCAACCTCGCGTTCCTCGGCTCCCATAGCGTCAACGGCGTTTCCGGGTTGCACACGCAGCTGATGCGCAGCACGGTGTTCTCGGAACTGCACAAGCTCTACCCGGAGCGGATCAACAACAAGACCAACGGCGTCACCTTCCGCCGCTGGTTGTTCCAGGCCAACTCGGAATTGACCTCGATGATGGTCGATGCCCTGGGCCCGAGCGTGCTCGACAACCCTGAGGAACGCCTGATCGAGCTGGAGCCGTTCGCCGACAAGCAGGCATTTCGCAAACTGTTCGCCGAGCAGCGCCTGCACAGCAAGAAGGCCCTGGCCTACCTGATCCATGAGCGTTTGGGCATTGCCGTGAACCCGGCGGCGATGTTCGACGTGCAGGTCAAGCGGATCCATGAGTACAAGCGCCAGCTGCTCAACCTGATGCACACCGTGGCGCTGTACCAGGCGATTCGCGCCGAGCCGGAGGTGGACTGGGTGCCGCGGGTGAAGATCTTCGCCGGCAAAGCCGCCGCCAGCTATCACCAGGCCAAGCTGATCATCAAGCTGACCAACGACATCGCCCGGGTGGTGAACAACGACCCGACCGTGCGCGGCCTGCTCAAAGTGGTGTTCCTGCCCAACTACAACGTCAGCCTGGCCGAAAGCATCATCCCGGCGGCAGACCTGTCGGAGCAGATCTCCACGGCCGGTTTCGAAGCGTCGGGCACCAGCAACATGAAGTTCGGCCTCAACGGCGCGTTGACCATCGGCACCATGGACGGCGCCAACGTGGAAATGCATGAGCGGGTGGGAGGTGAGCACATGTTCATCTTCGGCCTGACGGCCGAACAGGTGGAAGCGCGCAAGCGCAACGGTGAATTCAGCGCCGCGCCGGACATCGCCGCGTCCCATCGCCTCAGCGATGTGTTGCAGGCGATCCGTGGCGGGGTATTCTCCCCGGACGATCCGATGCGCTACACCGGCCTGGTGGATGCGCTGGTGGACTATGACCGCTTCCTGGTCTGCGCCGATTTCGACGCCTACTGGAATGCCCAGGCCAAGGTCGAGGAGCGTTGGCACGATTCCAAGCAGTGGTGGCGGTCGGCAGTACTCAACACTGCACGCATGGGCTGGTTCTCCTCTGACCGGACCATCCGCGAATATGCCACCGACATCTGGAAAGCTCTGGAATAGCATCTGTAAGAAATGTGAGCGAAGCCCAACGGCAAGTGGGCTTCGTCGATATACTGAGCGCCAGTTTCGCCGGGCTCCGATGCCATGGCTCAGTCAAAAGTACCCCCTGTGGGAGCGAGCCTGCTCGCGACAACGGTCTGTCAGTTAACGGAAATGTCGACTGATAGGGCGCTATCGCAAGCAGGCTCGCTCCCTCAGGGTGTGGGGTTGTTCCGCTAGACTGAGCCATACACCGCATCACCCGGTTATGCCCGCAATGGGCCGCTCAGGGATATCAACCATGCAATGGATTTTGACGCTGTTGGGCCTGGCAATCGGCTGGGTGGTGGATGAGTCATTCGCCGATGCGCTGATAGGCGCATTGTCGGGGCTCGGCATCGCTCTGGTCTTGCGGCTGCGCCGTCTCGGGGCCCAGGCCAGCAAACAGCAGAGTCTGCTGGAGGCGACCCAGCAAAACCTGCTGACGCTGGAGGCACGTCTTGCCGTGCTTGAGAGCGGCACGGTGTCCGCGCCGGTGTCTGCCCCCGCACCCGAGATCGTAGTGGCCCAGGCCCCGCAGCCCGAAGCTCGCAGCGAAGCAGCACCAGAGCCCGAACTGGATTTGGTCTGGGAGCTACCGCCTGACCTGGCGCCGGCCCCGGCGATGGTCACGCAAGCCAGTCAACCGCTACCCGACGACATCTGGACCCCTGCACCAGCCACCTCCCGCCGCGAGGCCCGCGCAGCCGAGCCGCTGGAGCCGATTGTCACGCCGCCTGCCCCTCGCGGCCCCGGCTTCATCGAGCGTGCCGTGGCCGTTGCGCGCAACTGGCTGTTCGGTGGCAATACCGTATTGCGGGTTGGCGTGTTGCTGTTGTTTCTCGGCCTGGCGTTTCTATTGCGCTATGCCACCGAAGGCATGGTGGTGCCGATCGAACTGCGTTACGCCGGTGTTGCGGCCAGTGCGTTGGGCCTGCTGGGCCTGGGCTGGTGGCTGCGCCAACGCAACAACAGTTATGCGCTGATGCTCCAGGGCACCGGTATCGCCGTGTTGTATCTGACGGTGTTCGCCGCCATGCGCCTGCACCCGCTGCTCGATGCGAAGGCCGCGTTGGGGTTGCTGGTGGCGGTCACGGTGTTCTCGGCGATCCTGGCGGTGACCCAGAACGCCCTGGGGCTGGCGGCTGCCGCGGCCCTGGGCGGCTTTGCCGCGCCGATCCTGACCTCTACCGGCAGCGGTAACCATGTCGCGCTGTTCAGCTATTTCATCCTGCTCAATACCGGCATCCTCGCGATCGCCTGGTTCAAGGCCTGGCGCCTGCTCAACCTGATCGGTTTTGTCGGCACCTTCGGCATCGGTATCGCCTGGGGCCTGCGGTCATATACACCGGCACTGTTTTTCAGTACCGAGCCGTTCCTGATCGTCTTCTTCCTCATGTACTTGGCGATTGGCTTGTTGTTCACCCGGCGCAAACTGCTGGAGATGAGCGACGGCCCCGAGGATGACAGCCGTGAAGCGCTGCTGCGCTGGTCGGCGCGCAAGGGTGATTATGTGGACGGCACAATGCTGTTCGGTCCGCCGTTGGTGGGCTTCGGCTTGCAGCTCACGCTGGTGATGTTCCTGGATCTGGCCGCGGCGTTCAGTGCCCTGGTCCTGGGCATGATCTACATGGGCCTGGCCCGTGTGTTGATGAAGGGGCGCGCCCTGTTGCTGGCCGAAACCTGCCTGGCGCTGGGGGTGATTTTTACCAGCCTGGCGATTCCCCTGGGCCTCGATGCCCGTTGGACCACGGCCGCATGGGCGGTGGAAGGCGCGGGGATTTTCTGGCTGGGCCTGCGTCAGCAGCGACCATTGGCGCGTGCGTTTGCTTTGTTGCTGCAGCTGGGCGCGGCGCGGGCTTTCTTCGGTGAATTGCAGATCGGCCAAAGCAGCCTGCTTCAGGGCGCTCCATTGGGTGCGTTGATGCTTGGCGGGGCCTTGCTGTTCAGCTTCTATCAATTGCGCAAGGCGCCGCCCGAGCACACCGCGAGCTGGGAGCGCCAGGTGCTACCGGCGCTGGCTGTGTTGGGCCTGGGCTCGCTCTATCTGCTGGCGCCGCTGTTTTTCTTCACCCACGGTACCGCTATCGCCTGGGCGCTGGCCGGCCTGGCGACGCTGTTCGTCGGCCTGCGCCTGCAATCTCGCGCCTTCCTGTTCACGGCGTTCGGCGTGCAGCTGCTGGGGGGCGCGCTGTTCTTGATGCGCTTGCGCGGCGCTGAAGGGGATTCGGCGGCGGTGTTCGCTGCCGGCTGGAGCGGCTTGCTCAGTGCTTCGTTGATCGGCCTGGCATTGATTGGCGGCATGTTGCTGGCCGCTCGCGACGAGATGGTGCGCAACGACGTTCGGTTGCTGCGCGGTTTGTCGGTGGTATTGCTGGCGGGGCTGGCGTTGATCAACCTCGCTGTGTTGTTCGTCCTGCCCTGGCAAACGGCGAGCGGCGTGTGGGCCGCCAGTGGCCTGTTGATCATCTGGTTGAGCCTGTACCTGAAACAACGCATGAGCTTCGTGTTCGGCCTGCTCCTGCAATTGCTGGGCGGTGCGGCATTCCTGGTGGCGGGGCCGGCCTTGCTGGGCCCGCTCGACGGCGAGGGGCTGCGGCCCCTGGCCCACAGTGGTTTCTGGACGCCGATGGTGCTGGGGCTGGCGGCGCTGGTGGGTGCGTGGCGACTGCAGCGAGGCCATCCGGCGGCGGTATTCGAGGCCCTGGGCCTGCAGCGTTTGTCCGAGCTGCTGCTGATCTGGGGCGCCGGTTGGTGGGCACTGACCTGGGTCAGCGAAGTGCTGCGCTTCGCACCGGTCCATCTGCAGGGCAGCTTGTTGCTGATTGTCGCGGCGCTCAGTGTCGCGGCGTGGACGATTTTGGCGCTGCGTTTGCGGTGGCCGGCGCTGGGATTGCTGTGCACCTTGCTGATTCCTGCGGGGGGCTGTGTGCTGGTCGCGACCTGGCACAGCCGTTACCACCCGGCGGCGGATTTCGGCTGGCTGGCCTGGCTGATCCTGTTCGGTGTGCATTTCCTGTCGCTCAAGCGCTTGGCTTCGATGCTCCCGGATCCGGTCCGCAGCACCGCCCATGTGCTCGGTTGTTGGTTGTTGATCGGCGTGTTGGCGTTGGAGCTGCGTTATGGCCTGCTACTGTTGTCCGAGCAATACAACGCCTGGCGTTGGCTGGGTTGGGCGATCCTGCCGAGCCTGTACCTGGTGCTGATGGCTGCGCCGCGGGCCTGGCCGTGGCCTGTGTCGGACCAGCCGCGGGAGTACCGCGTCTACGCGGCGGCGCCCCTGGCCGTGTTGATGCTGGGGTGGTTCTGGCTGGCCAACACCTTCAGCAATGGCGTCGCCGAGCCGCTGCCGTATGTGCCGCTGCTCAACCCGTTGGAGCTGGGCTTGCTGTTTGCCTTGTTCGGTGTCTACGTATGGGCGCGCAGTGCGGTGACGCAGTTGGCGATCCGTTGGGCCCATGCCGAACACGTCGCCCAGTTGGTCGCCGGGGTCTCGCTGTTCTCGTTCTTCACCGCCCTGGTGATGCGCAGCGCCCACCATTGGCTGGACGTGCCGTTCGAACTCGATGCGCTGCTCGAATCCATGTTCGTGCAGGCCGGGTTGTCCCTGGTCTGGACCTTGATCGCCCTGGGTCTGATGATCGGCGGACACCTGCGGCATCGCCGCGAGGTATGGCTGATCGGTGCCGCGCTGATTGCCGTGGTGGTGGCCAAGCTGTTCTTTGTCGAATTGAGTAACCGCGGTGGCCTGGCGCGGATCGTGTCGTTTATCGGCGTGGGTGTATTGCTGCTGGTGGTGGGCTACTTCGCACCGCTGCCGCCCAAACGTCCGGAAACGGTTGCGGAGGCCGAACCGTCGATGCCTGTCAGTGAGGGAGTGTCATCTTGAGTCGCAAGTTGAGTCGGATCGGCCTGGGAGTGGTCGGGTTGTGGGTGGCATTGTCGGCTACGGCCCAGGAGAAACCGACGGACTTCGCCCACCAGGTGCCGTTGACCTTGAGTGGTGAAGGACCGTGGTATCGTCTGCCATTGCCGCTGGAGGTCCAGCTGCAGGCGCGGCAGACCGACCTGAGCGACCTGCGGGTCTTCAACGCGGCCGGGCAGCCCCAGGCGTATGCGCTGGTCCGCGAGACAGCGCAGAGCCGGGAACAGCGCACCGTCACCGACGTGAAATGGTTCCCGTTGTACAACGCGGCCGATGACAACGAGCGCGCCCCTAGCGTGCGGGTGCAGTCGAACGCCAACGGCACACTGGTGGAAGTCCAGCCGGCCAGTCGGCTCGAGGCAGGTGAGGAAGAACTGCGCGGCTGGCTGCTGGACGCCAGTGCGATCAAGGCCCCCTTGCAGCAGTTGATCCTCGACTGGACCAGCGAGCGCGACGGCTTCCAGCGTTTTACCATCGAAGCCAGCGACGACCTGCAGAACTGGCAGGCGTGGGGCGAAGGCCAGGTGGCACGCCTGACCTTCGCCGATGAGCGGGTCGAGCAGCATGAAGTCAGCCTGCCGGGACAGTCGGCGCGTTACCTGCGGTTGTTGTGGGATTCGCCGTCTTCCGCGCCGGTGCTGACTTCAGCCCAATTGCAGAGCGCCAGCCGCGAAAGCCTGCCGTTGCCGCTGGCCTGGTCGCAACCATTGGCCGGCAGCACCACGAAGGCCGGCGAATACACCTGGCAGTTGCCCATGGGGTTGAATCTCGAAGAAGTGCAGGTGGAACTGAGCCAGGCCAACAGCCTGGCGCCGGTGACCCTGGCCGGCCGACGTGAGAGCAGTCATCCGTGGCAACCGATGGGCAGTGGTTTGTTGTATCGGCTCACTCAGAATGGTCAGGATGTGGTGCAGAACCAATTGCAGTTGTCCGGTCAGACCGTTCAGCAATTGAAGTTGACGGTGGACGAGCGCGGCGGTGGCCTTGGTACCGAAGCGCCGTCCCTGCGCTTTGCAGTGCGTCCGACCCAAGTGGTGTTCCTCGCGCGTGGCGAAGGGCCCTACAGCCTGGCGCTGGGCAGCGCGACGGTGAAGGCGGCCAGCCTGCCGCTGACGACGCTGGTGCCCGATTACCGTCCATCGCGCCTGGCGACCCTGGGGGCGGCGACAGTGAATGGGCCTACGACTTCAACACCGGCGGCCGAAACCGCGCCGGCCGTCGTCGGGACCAACTGGAAAAAAATCGGTCTGTGGGCGGTGCTGGTGCTCAGCGTGTTGTTCCTTGGCTCGATGGCATTCAGCCTGCTGCGCAAGCCGCCGGTCAAATCCTGAAAGCGGGTGCTTTGCACCCATCGCGAGCAGGCTCGCTCCCACATTGGATTGTGTTTCCCCTGACAGAATCCGATCAAGTGTGGGAGCGAGCCTGCTCGCGATGACGCCACTCTGTGAACTCAATCCTCCATTCCCCGTCTCATAGGAGGAATTAAGTCCCGACACGCGCTAAACTGCGCTGGTTTTTCCGTCCCCTATTCTTCGGAGCCGTCCATGTCTCGCGTTACCTTGAGTCGCTATTTGATTGAGCAGACCCGCAGCAACAATACCCCTGCCGATCTGCGCTTTTTGATCGAAGTGGTAGCGCGTGCCTGCAAGGAAATCAGCCACGCCGTATCCAAAGGCGCGCTGGGTGGTGTCCTGGGCAGCATGGGCACCGAAAACGTGCAAGGCGAAGTGCAGAAGAAACTCGACGTGATCTCCAACGAGATCCTGCTCGAAGCCAACGAATGGGGCGGTCACCTGGCCGGCATGGCGTCCGAGGAAATGGACAATGCCTACCAGATCCCGGGCAAATACCCCAAGGGTGCCTACCTGCTGGTATTCGACCCCCTGGACGGTTCGTCGAACATCGATATCAACGCCCCGGTCGGCACCATCTTCTCGGTATTGCGTTGCCCGAACGAGTACCTGAGCCAGAACGAAGCCCTGAACGAAAAGGCCTTCCTGCAGCCAGGCACCCAGCAAGTGGCCGCCGGCTATGCCATCTACGGTCCGCAGACCATGCTGGTGCTGACCTTGGGCGACGGCGTCAAGGGCTTCACCCTGGACCGTGAAATGGGCAGCTTCGTGCTGACCCACGAGAACATCACCATTCCTGAAACCACCCAGGAATTCGCCATCAACATGTCCAACCAGCGCCACTGGGAAGCCCCGGTACAGCGCTATGTCAGCGAGTTGCTGGCTGGTGAAGAAGGCCCGTTGAAAAAGAACTACAACATGCGCTGGGTGGCCGCGATGGTTGCCGACGTCCACCGCATCCTGAACCGCGGCGGCCTGTTCATGTACCCACGCGACAGCCGCGAGCCGACCAAGCCGGGCAAACTGCGCCTGATGTACGAAGCCAACCCGATGTCGTTCCTGGTGGAACAGGCCGGCGGCGCTTCCACCGATGGTCACCAGCGCATCCTCGACATCAAGCCTGAAGGTCTGCACCAGCGCGTGGCGGTGTTCCTCGGTTCGAAGGAAGAAGTGGCGCGCGCCACGGCCTATCACAAGGAATAAATCATGGCCGAGCCTTGGCAGCTGTTGCTTGATTGGTGGTTCGGTTCAGCCGAGACGCCGGACGAAATAGCGGCTGAAAAGAACAAGCTGTGGTTCGGCAAACACCATGATCGTCAGGCGCGTGAGCGTTTTGGCGATCAGGTCGATCAGGCACTGGCCGGTGGATTGACCGACTGGGCGCAGCACCCGGAAGGTTGGCTGGCCCTGGTGATACTGCTCGACCAGTTCCCGCGGATGATCTTTCGCGACACACCCAAGGCCTTCTCCGGCGATCTCCGCGCCCAAGCGTTGGTGGCCCAGGGGCTGGCGGCGGGTTTCGACCGGCAGCTCAAACCCATCCAGCGCGTATTCATCTACCTGGTGCTCGAGCACTGCGAAAACCTCGCCGTGCAGAACGAGGCCGTGTCCCGGTTTATCGACCTGGTGCGAGAGCAGCCGGAAGCGGATCGGGCGGTGTTCGAAAGCAACCTGGACTATGCCGAACGGCATCAGAAAATCATTGCCCGGTTTGGACGGTTTCCCCATCGCAACGGGGTGTTGGGGCGCGAGTCTACGGCTGAGGAAGTGGAGTTTTTGAACAGGCCTGGGTCGCGTTTTTAGTGGCTGTTTATTGATTGCCTCGAAGCAACCGTTTCATGAGTAGCGCGGGCAGGCTTTTGCGGCTATCGGCAATGATGTGGATGTAGATCGTTTTGCCTCGCACTTCATAAATGATCCTGTTCATTCCTGACAGGACCTGCCGATACTGCCCAAGATTCAGCTTTTCTATTTCGTCTGGGATCGACCCCGCGTAAGGGAGTGTCGCCAAATGACGAATCGCAACCTTAAGACTGGTATGGGTGCTTTGCCAGGTCTGAACAGAAAATCGTTCGATCAGATAAGTGCGCAGTTCTTTGAGATCGGTCTCAGCCGATTGGAGGATTACGATCTTCAAACTCATCGTTCGTCGGCCGCGTCCAGTTCTGCGAAGACATCTTCGACATCTCGGTACTTACCTTCCTCGATTTCCTTATTACCCATAGCCAACAGCTTTAATAGCGCCATGGTGTCTTCTTGCTCTTCGAAGCTTTTCACATCCATGACCACGAGCTTGGCTTCGCCATTTTGAGTGATGACTAATGGCTCCCTGGTTTCTGTGATGCTCTTTACGACTTCGGCGGTATGGCTTTTCAAATAGCTGATAGGTTTGATTTGGGATGACAGCTTCATGATGGGACCTCTCAAAACTGAGTGGACTGAGTTTAGTCCTAATTCAGTCCTGCGTCAGGTCGTGTTGACTAAACGGTCCCCAGCGGGATAGGTCCTACCGCGAGCCGGCTCGCGATAGGACCTATCCCGGCGATTAAATCCGGAAGCTGCCCACCAATTGTTTCAACCGCGCCGCCTGCTGTTCAAGGTCGGTACAGGCCCGCAACGTGGCTTGCAGGTTTTCTACGCCTTCCTGGTTCAGCGTGTTGATTTCATTGATGTCGACGTTGATCGACTCCACCACGGCGGTCTGCTCTTCGGTGGCGGTGGCCACGGACTGGTTCATGCCGTCGATCTCGCCGATGCGCTGGGTCACGCTGCCCAGGCGCTCGCCGGCCTGGTTGGCGATGCCGACGCTGCTTTCACTCTGGCGCTGGCTGTCGGTCATGGTCAGCACCGCTTCCCGTGCGCCGACTTGCAACTCTTCGATCATTTTCTGCACTTGCTGCGCCGAATCCTGGGTACGGTGGGCCAGGTTGCGCACTTCATCGGCCACCACGGCAAATCCGCGCCCGGCTTCACCTGCGCGGGCTGCTTCGATGGCTGCGTTGAGGGCGAGCAGGTTGGTCTGCTGGGAAATGCTGGTGATGACTTCGAGGATCTGGCCGATGTTCACCGTGTTGCTGTTCAGGGTTTCGATATTGCCGCACGAATCGCTGATCTTGGCCGACAGCTGCTGCATGGCAGCGATGGTTTTATCCACCACCTGCTGACCGTCTTCGGCCAGATTACGGGCTTCGCTGGAGTGTTGCGAGGCGAGGGCGGCGTTCTGGGCGATTTCCTGGGCAGCGGCGCCGAGCTGATTGATGGCCGCCGCTACGCTGCTGGTGCGTGAGGCTTGCTGGTCGGAATTGAACATCGACGAGTTGGAGGCGCTGACCACGCGCAGCGCCACTTCGTTGACCTGGCCGGTGGCCGAGGCCACTTCTCGGATCGAGGTGTGGATGCGCTCGACGAAACGGTTGAAGGACGTACCCAGGGCGCCGAATTCATCCTGGCCGTGAATGGTCAGGCGGCGGGTCAGGTCGCCTTCGCCTTCGGCGATGTCATGCATCGCACGGCCCATGGTCAACAGCGGTTGCATCAGCACGCGGATCAACATGCCCAGCAGGGCAATGATGAAGACCACGGCAATGGCCATGGCGATCAGCGCCGAGGTACGGAACTCGCTGAGCATGGCCAGCGCAGTGTCCTTGTCGAGCACCAGTGCCACGTACCAGTCTGCGCCCGGCACGCCATTGACCCGGGTAAAGGAGATGAACTGGGTCTTGCCGTCGAGTTCGACTTCCTTCATGCCCGGGCTGACTTGAGGGGCACCGTTTGGGTAGGCCTCGGCCAGGGTCTTGAGGATGCGGTTGCTGTCGGGATGGATCAGGATCTTGCCATCGGCGCTGACGATGAACGCATGGCCGTGGCCACCGAAGTTCAGCGAGTTGATGATGGCGCTGACGCTCGACAGGTCGATGTCCGCACCCGCCACGCCGATCATCTGGCCCTGACGTTGTACCGGGGTCGCGACGGTAATTACCAGTTTGCCCGACGAGGCGGCAATATAGGGTTCGGTGACAATGGTCTGCTGCGCGCTGTTGGCGGCCTTATACCAGCCACGGGCGCGGGGGTCGTAGTCGGGGGCGCGATTACCGGCCGGCACCGAGAACATCACGCCGTCGACGCCACCGAAGTAGCTGAGCTGGAAGTTGCCGGTATAGGCGGGCAGGTCGATGGCCCGCTTGAGGCTGGCAGCGCTGTTGCCGTCGATGGCGACCTGCTGGGCCAGCGATTGCAGTAACTGGATACGCCCTTCGACCCACGTCTGAATGTTGCGGCTGGTCAGGTTGCCGAGTTCCTGCATGGACGTTTCGGTGCTGTTGTGCAGGCTTTGACGCTGACGGTAGTCGTTGAACAGGATGAAACAGGCGAACGCAACGGCTACCACAAGGGCTGCGGCCAGCAGGATTTTGTGGCTGAATTTCATGTTTCTGGTCATTAAGAGCGCTATCGCATAGGAGCTGGTCAGGAAGGGGCGTCAATTTGCCATACGGCAGGGTTTCGCGCTGTTCTTTTTATCGGCCCGCAACCGCCAGAGTTCAGGCGCCAGAGCGGCAAACCCGACGAAATGCACGACGCTGTCACAAACTGCTTGATTTACCGACGAACTACCCACTTTTACCCCAATAAATACTGGGTTCCCCGGGGAACCAGATAGGGGTTTTCTCTTCTAAGCTTCAGGTTGGCACCCTGCCACCTCCTTTCCGCTCCAGGAGTTCACGATGTCCCTGCGATCTATCGCGATGTTGTCTTTGTGTGTCTTGTTGACCGCATGCAGCAAGGTCAACCAGGAAAACTATTCGAAGCTGTCAGCCGGCATGTCCAAGGCCGAAGTCGAAACGTTACTGGGAAAACCGACCGACTGTTCGGGCGCGCTCGGCATGTCCAGTTGCACTTGGGGCGACCAGAAAAGCTTTATCAGCGTGCAATATGCCGGTGAGAAGGTGTTGATGTTTTCCGGCCAAGGCCTGAAGTAATCCGGGGCGACGTGCCCACGGGAGAAAAATAATGATGCGGTTATTGTTAGTGCTTTTAGCCGGCCTGGTATTGGCTGGCTGTGCCACTTCTGGCGAAGACCCGTTGGCGCCCAAGACCGTCAACAGCGTCAATCTCAAGCGTTACCAAGGGACCTGGTACGAGTTGGCCCGCCTGCCAATGTATTTCCAGCGCAACTGTGCGCAATCGGAAGCCCATTACACCCTCAAGCCTGACGGCAACATGGGTGTGTTCAATCGCTGCCTGACCTCTGACTGGAAGTGGGAAGAAGCCAAGGGCACCGCCACGCCCCAGGTACCGGGCAAGACCGACAAGCTCTGGGTCGAATTCGATACCTGGGCCTCGCGGATCCTGCCGGGTGTGTCGAAGGGACAATATTGGGTGTTGTATGTCAGCGATGACTACAAGACCGCCATCGTTGGCGACCCGAGCCGGCGTTACATGTGGCTGTTGTCCCGTACCCCGACTGTCAATAGTGTGGTGCGCGAAGAACTGCTGAGCAGGGCACGCCAGCAGGGCTATGACACGACTCGGTTGATCTGGCGTGCGTCGGACCGGCAGATGGCCAAGACCTCGGATTGACCGCCACTGAGATCGATAATGTGGGAGCGGGCTTGCTCGCGAAAGCGGTGGGTCAGTTGCATTCATGCTTGCTGACACGCCTCCTTCGCGAGCAAGCCCGCTCCCACATTTTTTTGCTCGGCGTCAGCCCAAGAGTTCGCGCAATACCTGGGTAAACGCCCGGGCGCTGTCCTCTTCTGCGGCGTGATGTCCGTCACGCACCACCCATTTCCCGCCCACCATCACATTCCGCACCTGACGATCCCCACCGGCAAACAACCAGCGATTGAGAATGCCGTCGCCCTGGGCCGTGGTCAGGTAAGGGTCGTTGCCATCGAGTACCAGCCAGTCGGCACGCTTGCCGACTTCGAGGCCGCCGATGGGTTGCCCCAGCGCCTGGGCGCCACCTTCCAGCGCCGCATCGAACAACGTACGACCGACCATCGGCTGATCTGCCCGGTACAGACGGTTACGCCGTTGATCCCGCAGGCGCTGGCCGTATTCCAGCCAACGCAACTCTTCCACCACGCTCAATGACACGTGGCTGTCGGAGCCGATACCCAGGCGTCCGCCTTGGGCGAGATAGTCCACTGCCGGGAAAATACCGTCTCCCAGGTTGGCTTCGGTGGTCAGGCACAGGCCGGCAATCGCCCGACTCCTGGCCATGAGGCTGACTTCCTGGGCGTTGGCGTGGGTGGCGTGGACCAGGCACCAGCGTTGGTCCACTTCGGTGTTTTCATATAGCCATTGCAGTGGACGGGCACCGCTCCAGCTCAGGCAGTCGTCGACTTCCTTCTGCTGCTCGGCAATGTGGATATGCACCGGGCAGTGGGTGTCGCTGGCGGCCAGCACTTCCTGGATCTGTCCGGGCGTCACGGCACGCAGGGAGTGGAAACACAACCCCAGGGCCTGTAGCGGCTGCCCGGCCAGGATCGGTTGCAAGCGAGACTGAAGCTTCAAGTAGTTCTCGGTGCTGTTGATGAAGCGCCGCTGCCCGTCATTGGGCGCCTGCCCACCGAAACCGGAATGGCTGTAGAGCACCGGCAGCAGCGTCAGCCCGATGCCGGCGCTGTTGGCGGCATGGCTGATGCGCAAGGCCAGCTCCGCCGGGTCGGCGTAAGGCGTGCCGTCGGTGTTGTGGTGCACGTAATGGAATTCGGCGACCGAGGTGTAACCGGCCTTGAGCATTTCGATGTACAGCTGTCGGGCGATGATGCCGAGTTGATCGGGGCTGATTTTTCCGACCAGGCGATACATCAGGTCGCGCCAGGTCCAGAAGCTGTCGTTGGGATTGCCCGCCACTTCCGCAAGCCCGGCCATGGCCCGCTGGAACGCGTGGGAGTGCAGGTTCGGCATGCCCGGCAACAGCGGACCGTCCAGCCGTTCGGCGCCGTCTGCCTGGGAGCTGGCCTGGATATGGGTCAGGACGCCTTGGGCGTCGACTTCAAGACGTACATCATTGGCCCATCCACTAGGCAGCAGCGCGCGTTCGGCAAAGAAGGCGGACATGGTTCAACCTCATCGTGCGTAATTTGTATATACATATACAGACGTTTGCCTGCCCGGTAAACTCCGGCAAGCTAGCAATCTTTATAAGCAGAACAGGGAACCGCCGTGCCGACTCCGCCTGCCAAACCGCCGCTGGCCGCAAACCTGGGTGACAGTCCGGCACCCTTGTACGCCCGCGTCAAACAGATGATCACTCAGCAGATCGACAGTGGAAACTGGCCGCCGCATTACCGCGTGCCGTCGGAAAGCGAACTGGTCAGCCAGCTGGGCTTCAGCCGCATGACCATCAACCGTGCCCTGCGGGAAATGACCGCCGATGGCCTGTTGGTGCGCATGCAGGGCGTCGGCACGTTCGTCGCCGAACCCAAGAGCCAGTCCGCGCTGTTCGAAGTACACAACATCGCCGACGAGATCGCCTCCCGTGGTCACCGCCACACGTGCAAGGTCATCACCCTCGAAGAAGAGGCTGCCGGTTCCGAGCGCGCCCTGGCCCTGGACATGCGCGAAGGGCAAAAGGTCTTTCATTCGCTGATCGTGCATTTTGAAAATGATATCCCCGTGCAGATCGAGGACCGTTTCGTCAACGCGCTGGTGGCGCCCGAGTACCTCAAGCAGGACTTCACCCTGCAAACGCCCTACGCCTATTTGAACCAGGTCGCGCCGCTGACTGAGGGTGAGCACGTGGTTGAAGCGATCCTGGCCGAGCCGAGCGAATGCAAGCTGCTACAGATTGAAAGAGGCGAGCCGTGCCTGTTGATCCGTCGTCGGACCTGGTCCGGGCGTCAGCCAGTGACCGCCGCCCGCCTGATCCACCCCGGTTCCCGTCATAGCCTCGAAGGTCGGTTTCATAAATGATGAGTCAGATAAAGGTCCTGCGCGCCGCTGATTACCCACGCATGCCCTGGAAAAATGGTGGCGGCAGCACCGAGGAAATCACCCGCGACGCCGGCACCGGCCTGGAGGGTTTCGGTTGGCGGCTGTCGATTGCCGATATCGGCGAGTCGGGCGGTTTTTCCACCTTCGCCGGTTACGAGCGCGTCATCAGCGTGTTGCAGGGCGATGGCATGACGCTCAATGTCGATGGTCGGACCACGCGGGCGCTGCATCCGCTGGATGCCTTTGCGTTCAGCGGCGAGAGCCATGTGCACTGCACGTTGCTGGGCGGGCCGATTCGCGACTTCAACCTGATCTATGCACCGCAACGTTACCGTGCACGGGTGCAATGGCTGAAGGATGAGCAGCGGTTTTTCAGTGAGGCGGGGACGGTGCTGGTGTTCAGTGCGGCTGCATCGCTACACGCCAAGGTTGGCGAGCCTGACGTGGACCTGGGCCTCTACGACTGTCTGCAATTGAGCGGTAACACAGGACTGTTGGAGATTTCCACGGACGGCCAGTGCTGCGTGATCGAACTGACTGCCCGCTAGTTTCAGCGGTACATCCTTGTGGCGAGGGGATTTATCCCCGCTGGGTCGCGGAGCGACCCAAATCAGTTGGTTCCGAAGCTGTTGAATTGGCACCAAGAGGGGCCGCTTCGCAGCCCAGCGGGGATAAATCCCCTCGCCACAAAAGCACGCCTTACTGTTTCTTCAGCTGCACCAATTTGTTACCGAATGCCCCAGCGTGGCGCAACACCACGCTTCTGTCCCGCCCATCCTCACCTCTGTAACTCCTCCTCCGAAAATTTAATCCCCTTCGCCAGCCCTTCAATTCCGTGCTTTCCAACCGTTTCCAGGAAGATTCCTGAACGAGCTTCCAACAAGTTGGCCGCTTGATTGCATATGCTTGTACATACAAGTAAAGACGTATGCGTATGAGTTACCGAGATTCAACGCAACGTTCGCTAAATCACTGCCCGCTGCCCGGGCTGGTCTGGATTGATCGCTGAGGAGTTTTTGCTGTGACCGACGCTACCCGCAAACCCGAAAAATACCGTGACGTTGAAATTCGCGCCCCTCGCGGTAATACGCTGACCGCCAAAAGCTGGCTGACTGAAGCGCCACTGCGCATGCTGATGAACAACCTCGACCCGCAAGTGGCCGAGAATCCCAAGGAACTGGTGGTCTACGGTGGCATCGGCCGCGCGGCGCGCAACTGGGAGTGCTACGACAAGATCGTCGAAAGCCTGACCAACCTGAACGACGACGAGACCCTGCTGGTGCAATCCGGCAAGCCGGTGGGCGTGTTCAAGACCCACACGAACGCTCCCCGCGTGCTGATCGCCAACTCCAACCTGGTGCCGCACTGGGCCAGTTGGGAACACTTCAACGAACTCGACGCCAAGGGCCTGGCCATGTACGGCCAGATGACCGCCGGCAGCTGGATCTACATCGGCAGCCAGGGCATCGTGCAGGGTACTTATGAAACCTTCGTCGAAGCCGGTCGCCAGCATTACGACTCCAACCTCAAGGGCCGCTGGGTCCTGACCGCCGGCCTGGGCGGCATGGGCGGCGCACAACCGCTGGCCGCGACGCTGGCCGGTGCCTGCTCGCTGAACATCGAGTGCCAGCAGGTCAGTATCGATTTCCGTCTCAAGACCCGTTACGTCGACGAACAGGCCACCGACCTGGACGACGCCTTGGCCCGTATCGAGAAATACACCGCCGAAGGCAAGGCGATTTCCATCGCACTGTGTGGGAACGCTGCCGAAATCCTGCCGGAAATGGTCCGCCGTGGCGTGCGCCCGGACATGGTCACCGACCAGACCAGCGCCCACGATCCGCTCAACGGCTATCTGCCGGCCGGCTGGACCTGGGACGAATACCGTGCCCGCGCCAAGACCGAACCCGCCGCCGTGGTGAAAGCCGCCAAGCAATCGATGGCGGTGCACGTGAAAGCCATGCTGGCCTTCCAGAAAATGGGCGTGCCGACCTTTGACTACGGCAACAACATCCGTCAGATGGCCCAGGAAGAAGGCGTCGAGAATGCCTTCGACTTCCCAGGCTTTGTGCCGGCGTATATCCGTCCACTGTTTTGCCGTGGCATCGGTCCGTTCCGCTGGGCGGCGCTGTCGGGTGACCCGCAGGACATCTACAAGACCGACGCCAAGGTCAAGGAACTGATTCCCGACGACGCTCACCTGCACAACTGGTTGGACATGGCTCGCGAGCGCATCAGCTTCCAGGGTCTGCCGGCGCGTATCTGCTGGGTCGGCCTGGGCCAACGCGCCAAGCTGGGCCTGGCGTTCAACGAAATGGTGCGCAGCGGTGAGCTGTCGGCGCCGATCGTGATCGGTCGCGACCACCTGGACTCCGGTTCCGTGGCCAGCCCCAACCGTGAAACCGAATCCATGCAGGACGGTTCTGACGCGGTCTCCGACTGGCCGTTGCTCAACGCCTTGCTCAACACCGCCAGCGGCGCGACCTGGGTGTCGTTGCACCACGGTGGCGGCGTCGGCATGGGCTTCTCCCAGCACTCGGGCATGGTGATTGTTTGTGACGGTACCGATGAGGCGGCCGAGCGTATCGCCCGCGTACTGCACAACGACCCGGGCACCGGGGTGATGCGTCATGCCGATGCCGGTTACCAGATTGCGATCGATTGCGCCAAGGAACAGGGGCTGAACTTGCCGATGATCACTGGCAAGTAACGCAAATCCCTGTGGGAGCGGGCTTGCTCCGGGCGGCGATCCGACGAATGCGGTGTGTCATTCAACACATGTGTCGAATGTGAAACAGCTTTCGCGAGCAAGCCCGCTCCCACAGGAACGCAGCAGCGCAATGAACTCCAGAACAATCCACAGAGGTTGAACCATGGCCGTCACCAGCACACGCGCAAGCAGCAAACCGTTGATCGAAAAGCGCTCGATCGACTACATCCCGGAAGCGGAGCGGCACGGCCGTTTGTTGAGCCAGTTCACCCTCTGGATGGGGGCCAACCTGCAGATCACTGCCATTGTCACCGGTGCATTGGCGGTGGTGCTGGGCGGTGATGTGTTCTGGTCGTTGATCGGTTTGCTGATCGGCCAAGTGCTCGGCGGTGGCGTCATGGCCTTGCATGCCGCGCAAGGGCCCAAGCTTGGCCTGCCGCAGATGATCTCCAGTCGGGTGCAGTTCGGTGTGTATGGCGCGGCCATCCCGATCGTGCTGGTGTGCCTGATGTACCTGGGGTTCACCGCGACGGGCACCGTGCTTTCCGGCCAGGCGCTGGGCCAGTTGTTTGGCGTCAGCGACAGTGCCGGCATTCTTATCTTCGCCAGTGTCATCGTGCTGGTCACGGTGCTCGGTTATCGGGTGATCCACTTCATTGGCCGTGTCGCCAGCATTATTGGGGTGATTGCCTTCGTTTACCTGTTCGCTCGCCTGATCGGTCAGACGGACGTGGGCGCACTCCTGCAGATCCGGCATTTCAGCTGGAGCAGCTTCCTGCTCGCGGTGTCGCTGGCGGCATCCTGGCAAATCGCCTTCGGCCCCTACGTGGCTGACTATTCGCGTTACCTGCCGAGCAAGACGTCTTCGCTGAAAACCTTCTTTGCCGCGGGCGCCGGTTCGGTCATCGGCGCACAGGTGGCGATGATCCTCGGTGTATTTGCCGCTGCCTCGGCCAATGGGCAGTTCGCGGGTCACGAAGTGGCCTACATCGTTGGCCTGGGTGGCACTGGCGCCACCGCTGCGCTGCTGTACTTCAGCATCGCGTTCGGCAAGGTCACCATTTCCACGCTGAACTCCTACGGCAGCTTCATGTGCATTGCCACCATCATCAGCGGTTTCCGTGGCCAGTTGAACGTCACGCGCTTGCAGCGTCTGCTGTTCGTACTGGTCATTGTCGGCGCGGCGACCCTGATCGCGCTGCTTGGCCAGCACTCGTTCCTCGGTGCGTTCAAGTCTTTCATCCTGTTCTTGCTGGCGTTCTTTACGCCCTGGAGCGCGATCAACCTGGTGGACTACTACTGCATCACTCGCGAGCGCTACGACGTGCCGGCACTGGTTGACCCGAACGGTCGCTACGGTCGTTGGAACGCCCTGGGCATCAGCGTTTATACGCTGGGTGTACTGGTTCAATTGCCGTTCATCTCCACCAAGTTCTATACCGGACCACTGGTGGCAGCGATGGGGGATGTGGATATCTCGTGGATTATCGGCCTGGTGGTGCCGGCGGCGTTGTATTACGTCGCGGCGAAGAAGTGGCACAGCGCTGTACCCGATCAATTGATCCTGCCGCTCGAGCAGGACGCGGTTGACGCACAACCGAGCAGGGCGGGCCGCATCCAAGCGGTCTGATGGGACGTTGACAGGGCTGGATGCCTCTTGACTGCCGTAAGCCAATTCACTGATTAGGAGCGTCACACAATGAAATCGAACAAGACCCTACTGACCACGTTGCTTTCCATGGGCTTGCTGGCCAGCGCCGGCGCCACCCAGGCGGCGGGTTGGTGCGAGTCGGGCAAACCGGTGAAATTCGCCGGCCTGAACTGGGAAAGCGCCATGCTGTTGACCGACGTCCTGCAAGTGGTGTTGGAAAAAGGCTACGACTGCAAGACCGACAACCTGCCGGGCAATTCCATCACCATGGAGAACGCCCTGAGCAGTAATGACATCCAGGTGTTTGCCGAAGAATGGGTCGGCCGCAGCGAGGTCTGGAACAAGGCCGAGAAGGCCGGCAAAGTGGTCGGCGTCGGCGCGCCGGTGGTGGGCGCCATCGAAGGCTGGTACGTGCCGCGCTACGTGGTTGAAGGCGACGCCAAGCGCAAGCTCGAAGCCAAAGCCCCGGGGCTGAAGAACATCGCCGACCTGGGCCAGTACGCCGCCGTGTTCAAGGATCCGGAAGAACCGTCCAAGGGCCGTTTCTATAACTGCCCGGCCGGTTGGACCTGTGAGCTGGACAACAGCGAGATGCTGAAAAGCTACGGCTTGGAAAAAACCTACACCAACTTCCGTCCAGGCACCGGCCCGGCCCTGGATGCCGCAGTGCTGTCGAGCTACAAGCGTGGCGAGCCGATCCTGTTCTACTACTGGTCGCCAACGCCACTGATGGGGCAGGTGGACTTGGTGAAACTGGAAGAAAAACCGGGTGTGGATAAAAGCGTGAGTATCAAGGTCGGCCTGTCCAAGACCTTCCACGACGAAGCCCCGGAACTGGTGGCGGTGCTGGAAAAGGTCAACCTGCCGATCGATATCCTGAACCAGAACCTCGGGCGCATGGCCAAAGAGCGGATCGAGTCGCCGAAACTGGCGAAGATCTTTCTGAAGGAACATCCTGAAGTCTGGCACGCCTGGGTAAGCGCAGACGCTGCCAAGAAAATCGACGCGGCTCTGTAGGTCGAATACTTCCCGGCCAACCTTGAGCTGGCCGGGACATTCACCGCATCCCCCTGATCGAGAGTCCCTTATGTTTCCCGAAAGCTTTACCTTTTCCATCGCCGACTGGGTCAACGGTTGGGTCGACGCCCTGGTGACGAATTATGGCGATGTGTTCCGGCACATCTCCGACACCCTGCTGTGGGCCATCGTCAATCTCGAAGGCCTGCTGCGTATGGCACCCTGGTGGTTGATGCTGGCCATCGTCGGTGGCGTGGCCTGGCACGCGACCCGCAAGGTCGTGGCCACGGCGGTGATCGTCGGCCTGCTGTTTCTGGTGGGCGCGGTGGGCCTGTGGGACAAACTGATGCAGACCCTCGCGCTGATGCTGGTGGCGACGCTGATCTCGGTGTTGATCGGCATCCCGCTGGGCATCCTCTCGGCACGCAGCAATCGCTTGCGTTCGGTGCTGATGCCGTTGCTGGACATCATGCAGACGATGCCGAGCTTCGTGTACCTGATTCCGGTGTTGATGCTGTTCGGCCTGGGCAAGGTCCCGGCGATTTTCGCCACGGTGATCTACGCCGCGCCGCCGTTGATCCGTCTGACCGACCTGGGCATCCGCCAGGTGGATGGCGAAGTGATGGAGGCCATCAATGCTTTCGGTGCGAACCGCTGGCAACAGCTGTTCGGCGTGCAACTGCCCCTGGCCTTGCCGAGCATCATGGCCGGGATCAACCAGACCACCATGATGGCCCTGTCGATGGTGGTCATCGCCTCGATGATCGGCGCCCGTGGCCTGGGCGAGGATGTGCTGGTGGGCATCCAGACCCTCAACGTCGGACGCGGCCTGGAAGCCGGGCTGGCGATCGTGATTCTCGCCGTGGTCATCGACCGCATTACCCAGGCTTATGGTCGTCCTCGGCATGAGGTGAGCAAATGAACAACGCAACTGTCAGCAAAATCGAAGTCAAGAACGTCTTCAAGATTTTCGGCAATCGGTCCAAGGACGCCCTGGATCTGATCCGCCAGAACAAGACCAAGGACCAGGTGCTGGCCGAAACCGGTTGTGTGGTCGGCGTGAACGACCTGTCGCTGAGCATCGGCACCGGCGAGATCTTCGTGATCATGGGCCTGTCCGGCTCGGGCAAATCCACCCTGGTGCGGCACTTCAACCGCCTGATCGACCCCACCAGCGGGGCGATCCTGGTGGACGGCGAAGACATCCTGCAACTGGACATGGACGCCCTGCGTGAATTTCGTCGGCACAAGATCAGCATGGTGTTCCAGAGCTTCGGCCTGCTGCCCCACAAGAGCGTGCTGGACAATGTCGCCTACGGCTTGAAAGTCCGCGGCGAGAGCAAACAGGTGTGCGCCGAGCGCGCGCAGCACTGGATCAACACCGTCGGTCTGAAGGGTTACGAAAACAAATACCCGCATCAGCTTTCCGGCGGCATGCGCCAGCGTGTGGGCCTGGCTCGTGCCTTGGCGGCGGACACCGACATCATCTTGATGGACGAAGCCTTCAGTGCCCTTGACCCGCTGATCCGCGCCGAGATGCAGGACCAGTTGCTGGAGCTGCAGAAGACCCTGCACAAGACGATCGTCTTCATCACCCACGACCTCGACGAGGCCGTGCGCATCGGCAACCGCATTGCGATTCTCAAGGATGGCAAGCTGATCCAGGTCGGCACGCCCCGGGAGATCCTGCACTCGCCGGCGGATGAGTATGTTGATCGGTTTGTGCAGCGCAGGGCTGCGGTGGTTTAGAGAACTCTGGTGACTGGGCGGGCCTCTTCGCGAGCAAGCCCGCTCCCACAGAGGACCGCATTCCAATGTGGGAGCGGGCTTGCTCGCGAAGGCGTCAGTAAAGCTGCATCAATGTTCAAGTTGTAAGCATGAGGTTAAAGATGTCCCAGGCTGAAAAAATCATCATCGCCGACGCCCCCCTGCGTTGGCAGGACGTAGTCGCTGTCGCCCGCTTCGGTGCCGGGCTCGAGCTGTCGGCCCAGGCCTGGGCGCGGATCGACAATGCCCAGGCCATCGTCCAGCGCATCGTCGAAAGCGGCGAGCGCGCCTATGGCGTCAATACCGGCCTGGGGGCCTTGTGCAATGTCTCGCTCAAGGACGAACAACTCAGCCAGCTGTCGCGCAACACGTTGCTCAGCCATGCCTGTGGCGTCGGCACGCCGTTGGCCGATGAGCAGGTTCGGGCGATTCTCTGCGCCGCCATCCTCAACTACAGCCAGGGCAAGTCCGGCATTCATCGCCGGGTGGTCGAGGCCTTGCTGGCGCTGCTCAATCGCGGCATCACCCCGCAAGTGCCGTCCCAGGGCTCGGTGGGTTACCTGACCCACATGGCCCACATCGGCATTGCACTGCTGGGTGTCGGCCAGGTCAGCTATCGCGGCCAGATCGTTGCGGCGCAACAGGCCCTGGCCGCAGAAGGCCTGCAACCGGTTCAATTGGGGGCAAAGGACGGCCTGTGCCTGGTCAACGGCACGCCATGCATGACCGGCCTCAGTTGCCTGGCCCTGGCGGATGCGACGCGGCTGGTGCAATGGGCGGACGTGATCGGTGCCATGAGTTTCGAGGCCCAGCGAGGACAGATCGCGGCGTTCGACGCCGAGATCATCGCGCTCAAACCGCACCCTGGCATGCAACAAGTCGGGGCCAATCTGCGTGCCTTGCTCGACGGCAGCGAAGTCATTGCCTCGAGCCTGGGCATTCGCACCCAGGATGCCTTGAGTATCCGCTCCATTCCCCAGGTGCACGGCGCCGCTCGCGATCAATTGACCCATGCCCGGCAACAGATCGAAACCGAACTCAACGCCGCCACCGATAACCCGCTGCTGCTGGGTACACCGGATAACTTCCGGGTCATGTCCCAGGCCAATCCCCACGGCCAATCGGTGGCTCTGGCGGCGGATCTGCTGGCAATTGCCATGGCGGAAATCGGCTCCATCGCCGAGCGTCGTCTCGACCGGTTGATCAACCCGCATGTCAGCGGACTGCCGGCCTTCCTGGTAGCCAACCCCGGTGTGAACTCGGGGATGATGATCGTGCAGTACGTCGCCGCCTCCTTATGCGCGGAAAATCGCCAATTGGCGCAACCGGCGGTACTCGATAATTACGTGACCTCGGGCTTGCAGGAAGATCACTTGAGCATGGGCACCAACGCGGCCCTGAAGCTGCACAGGGCGTTGGACAACTGCACGCAGATTCTCGCCATCGAATACCTGCTGGCGGCCCAGGCCTTTGAATTTCTCAAGGCGCAGCGCTTCGGCGCCGGCACCGGGCTTGCCTGGAAGCTGCTGCGCGAGCACGTGGCTGCCTATGACCAGGACCGCTGGCTGGCGCCGGACATTGCCAGCGTCGCCGGGCTGCTTAAAGACCCGAACCTGTTGGATAGCGTGTTACCGAATTTGAATTGATCAAAAAAGCGCCAGCGTGCCAAGGCACCTCTTGCCCTAAAGCATCGCTCAAAAAGCGGGGGTGACGGATAACGGAACATTCCGGAGCGACTGGCGAGTTAGAAAACAAAACTCTCAAAAGGAGCAATAAATGACTGCCTTAAACCTGATTCCCGGTCAATTGAGCCTGGCTCAATTGCGTGACATCTATCAGCAACCCGTGACCCTGAGCCTCGACGCCAGTGCCTCGGCGCAGATCGAAGCCAGCGTGGCGTGCGTGGAGCAGATCCTCGCCGAGAACCGCACCGCCTACGGCATCAATACCGGTTTCGGCCTGCTGGCTTCGACCCGTATCGCCAGCGAAGACCTGGAAAACCTGCAGCGCTCCCTGGTGCTGTCCCATGCCGCTGGAGTGGGCGAGCCGATCAGCGATGCGCTGGTGCGCTTGATCATGGTGCTCAAGGTCAACAGCCTGAGCCGGGGCTTTTCCGGTATTCGCCGGCAGGTGATCGATGCGTTGATCGCCCTGGTGAATGCCGAGGTCTATCCGCATATTCCACTCAAGGGTTCGGTCGGGGCTTCCGGCGACCTGGCACCGTTGGCCCACATGTCCCTGGTGCTGCTGGGCGAAGGCAAGGCTCGTTACAAAGGCGAGTGGCTGCCGGCGGTCGACGCGTTGAAAGTCGCCGGCCTCGCGCCGCTGACCCTGGCCGCCAAAGAAGGCCTGGCGCTGCTCAACGGCACCCAGGTGTCCACCGCATTTGCCTTGCGCGGCCTGTTCGAGGGTGAAGACCTGTTTGCCGGTGCCCTGGCCCTGGGCAGCCTCACGGTGGAAGCCGTGCTTGGCTCCCGCTCGCCATTCGATGCGCGTATTCACGCCGCCCGTGGCCAGAAAGGTCAGATCGATGCTGCCGCCGCGTACCGCGATCTGCTGGGCGAGCGCAGCGAAGTGTCCGCTTCGCACCAGAACTGCGACAAGGTTCAGGATCCGTATTCCCTGCGTTGCCAGCCGCAAGTGATGGGCGCCTGCCTGACCCAGTTCCGCCAGGCGGCCGAAGTGCTGGTGATCGAGGCCAACGCCGTGTCGGATAACCCATTGGTGTTCGCCGCCGAAGGTGATGTGATTTCCGGTGGCAACTTCCACGCCGAGCCCGTGGCGATGGCCGCTGACAACATGGCCCTGGCGATTGCCGAAATCGGTTCCCTGAGCGAGCGTCGCATTTCCCTGATGATGGACAAGCACATGTCGCAGTTGCCACCGTTCCTGGTGGGTAACGGCGGGGTCAACTCCGGCTTCATGATCGCCCAGGTCACTGCCGCTGCCCTGGCCAGTGAGAACAAGGCGCTGTCCCATCCTCATTCGGTGGACAGCCTGCCGACCTCCGCCAACCAGGAAGACCACGTGTCCATGGCCCCGGCTGCCGGCAAGCGCCTGTGGGAAATGGCCGAGAACACCCGTGGCATCCTGGCGGTGGAATGGCTGGCGGCGTGTCAGGGCCTGGACCTGCGCGGCGGCTTGAAGACTTCGCCGAAGCTGGAACAGGCTCGCGGTCTCCTGCGTGCCGAAGTGCGGTTCTATGAGAAGGACCGGTTCTTTGCCCCGGACATCAATGCCGCGAGTGAGCTGTTGGCGAGCCGTTGCCTGAACGAGCTGGTCATGGCGAACCTGTTGCCGAGCCTGTGAGGGCCTCATCGCGAGCAGGCTCGCTCCCACATTGGAATGCGTACCCTGTGGGAGCGAGCCTGCTCGCGATTCGATTCTGAATGAGACGAGGAAACCCGGGATGAAAACCCTCTGGCAAAACTGCCACGCCGCCACCATGGCCCAGGGCGTCTACTCGATCATCGAAGACGCCGCCATCATCACCCAGGGCGAACACATCCACTGGATCGGCCCGCGCGCAGAACTGCCGGCCGGTGACTATCCGACAGTCAACGACCTCAAGGGCGCCTGGGTCACCCCAGGCCTGGTCGACTGCCACACCCACGCGGTGTTCGGCGGTAACCGCAGCGGTGAATTCGAACAGCGCCTGCAAGGCGTCAGCTACGCCGAGATCGCTGCAGCGGGTGGCGGTATCGCCAGTACCGTGCGCGCCACCCGAGCCGCCAGTGAAGACGAACTGTTCAGCAGCGCCGCCAAACGCCTGAACAGCCTGATGCGCGACGGCGTGACCACGGTGGAAATCAAGTCCGGTTACGGCCTGGACCTGGCCAACGAACGCAAGATGTTGCGGGTCGCCCGCCGTCTCGCTGCCGAACTGCCGATCAGTGTGCGCAGTACCTGCCTGGCGGCCCACGCCTTGCCACCGGAGTACAAGGATCGCGCCGATGACTACATCGAGCACATCTGCACCGAGATGTTGCCAGCCCTGGCGGCCGAAGGGCTGGTGGATGCGGTGGATGCCTTCTGCGAGTACCTGGCGTTTTCCCCGGCGCAGGTCGAGCGGGTGTTCATCACCGCGCAACGACTGGGGTTGCCGGTGAAGCTGCACGCCGAACAATTGTCGTCTCTGCACGGTTCCAGCCTGGCGGCGCGTTACCAGGCGCTGTCGGCCGATCACCTGGAATTCATGACCGAGGACGACGCCAAGGCCATGGCCGCTTCCGACACCGTGGCGGTATTGCTGCCGGGGGCGTTTTATTTCCTGCGGGAAACTCAACTGCCGCCCATGGATGCCTTGCGCAAGCACGGGGTGAAAATCGCCGTGGCCAGCGACCTCAATCCCGGCACCTCGCCGGCGCTGTCGCTGCGCTTGATGTTGAACATGGCCTGCACCTGTTTCCGCATGACGCCGGAAGAAGCCCTGGCAGGGGCGACGATTCATGCGGCCCAGGCCTTGGGCATGGCGCAAACCCATGGTTCGCTGGAGGTCGGCAAAGTCGCGGATTTTGTCGCTTGGCACATCGACCGCCCGGCCGACCTGGCGTACTGGCTTGGTGGCGATCTGGAAAAACGCGTCGTGCGTCACGGCGTTGAAATCGATTGAGGAGAATGGTTGTGGAGAAGGTCCTGAATTTCAAGCAAGGGAGCGTGCCGCTGCTAGTCAGCATGCCCCACGCCGGCCTGCGCCTGACCCCGGCAGTGAAGGCCGGGTTGATTCCCGAGGCCCAGAGCCTACCGGACACCGACTGGCACATTCCCAAGCTCTATGAATTCGCCAATGAGCTGGGCGCCAGCACCCTGGCCGCCGAATACTCACGGTTCGTCGTCGACCTGAACCGACCCTCCGACGACACACCGATGTACGTCGGCGCCACCACCGGCCTGTACCCGGCGACGCTGTTCGATGGTGTACCGCTGTTTCGCGAAGGGCTGACACCCTCTGCAGAGGAACGGGCGACGTACCTGCAGCAGATATGGATGCCGTATCACCAGGCTTTGCAACAGGAGCTGGCGCGGCTCAAGGCCGAGTTCGGCTACGCCTTGCTGTTCGACGCCCATTCGATTCGTTCGGTAATCCCTCATTTGTTCGACGGCAAGCTGCCGGACTTCAACCTCGGCACCTTCAACGGCGCCAGCTGCGACCCGGTGCTGGCGAGCCAGCTCGAAGCCATCTGCGCCCGTCACGATACCTTCACCCATGTGCTCAACGGGCGCTTCAAGGGCGGACACATCACCCGGCATTACGGCAACCCGGCCGAGAACATCCATGCGGTGCAGCTGGAGCTGTGCCAGAGCACCTACATGGAAGAGTTCGAACCGTTCAACTACCGTGCGGACCTGGCGGAGCCGACCCAGGTAGTACTCCGGGAACTGCTTGAAGGTCTGTTGGCGTGGGGACGACAGACCTACAAGCGCTGAGTCGCTTATCGCAGATCGGTTGGAACAAAGGGGCCGGTCACATCAAACACTCCCTTGATGTTGAAAGTCTCAGCGTTTGGGGCTTTCACATTGAAGTCGAATATGGCGCCCCAGCGTTGAGGGGTTAGAAAAGGTACGAAGAAAATCTTTCCTTGAGTGCAAGGGAACTCATACGCCGCATCCACTTCGTTATCGTCATCGTCAGGGCTGTCTTCCAGCTTGTAGTAGCCAGCACTGTTTGGAGCGATCTGCGGCAGGACCTTGGGCGGTATCAGGTCCAGCATCACGGGACGGTCGGTTTTGCTCAGGTAGAACTGCAGGGTATTGATCTCCGTACTCTGGGTCTCTGGATTGATGGTGTCTTCGAACCCTTTAATGGCCCAGAACGTGCCCGACTGGGTAAGGAACTCCTGCAGTTTTACCCGATTAGCCGAGAAATGTTCCAGGTGGTCCTTGAATGTCAGGGTGGCTGTAAACGTGTTCAGTGGGGCCGTGGCTGCGTTATTCATGGTGCGGTTCCTCTGATGCTCCCCCAGGGAAAGGGGGGCTCAGGCCATTAACAAGGCTTTGCGGAATGTGAACTACTGTCGGAATCGACAGTTTTTTGTAGTTTTTCGCGATAAATAAAAATGTACTGATTCGAAGTCATTTTCGGGCGTCATCCTGTCGTAGCCGATAGAGATTTCTGCAGACAGGTCGTTGGCGTCACAGGGGGGCATGCCCATCAAGGCGATTCGGGTTTATGATGCCGGACGGCAGATTAAATAGAAGTCCCTACAGGGATGACTCGACCCCTTACGGAGCGCCCAATGCAGACTTTGTACCCGCAGATCAAACCCCATGCCCGGCACGATCTGGCTGTCGATGACACCCACACGCTCTATGTCGATGAAAGCGGCTCTCCGGAAGGCCTGCCGGTGGTGTTCATTCATGGTGGTCCGGGTGCGGGTTGCGACGCGCAGAGCCGTCGCTACTTCGATCCGAACCTGTATCGCATTGTTACTTTCGATCAGCGCGGCTGTGGTCGTTCCACGCCCCATGCCAGCCTGGAAAACAACACCACCTGGGATCTGGTCGAAGACCTGGAGCGCATCCGCAAGCATCTGGGCATCGAGAAATGGGTACTGTTCGGCGGCTCCTGGGGCTCGACCCTGGCCCTGGCCTACGCCCAGACCCATCCGGAGCGGGTCCATGGCCTGATCCTGCGTGGGATCTTTCTCTGCCGCCCGCAGGAGATCGAGTGGTTCTATCAGGCTGGCGCCAGTCGCCTGTTCCCCGATTACTGGCAGGATTACATTGCGCCCATTCCCCTGGATGAGCGTGACGATCTGCTCAGCGCCTTCCACAAGCGCCTGACCGGCAATGACCAGATCGCCCAGATGCACGCGGCCAAGGCCTGGTCGATCTGGGAGGGGCGTACAGCGACCCTGCGTCCGAACCCGCTGGTGGTCGACCGCTTCTCCGAGCCGCAGCGTGCGCTGTCGATCGCTCGGATCGAATGCCATTACTTCACCAACAACGCCTTCCTCGAACCCAACCAGTTGATTCGCGACATGGGCAAGATCGCCCATTTGCCGGGCGTCATCGTGCATGGCCGCTATGACGTGATCTGCCCGCTGGACAATGCCTGGGAACTGCATCAGAACTGGCCCAACAGCGAACTGCAGGTGATCCGCGATGCGGGACATGCCGCCTCGGAGCCGGGTATTACCGACGCACTGGTGCGCGCCGCCGGGCAAATGGCCCGGCGCTTGCTCGACCTGCCGCCCGAAGAAGCATGAAAGGGCTGTTGCAACGGGTCCGTGGGGCCCGGGTCGAGGTCGCGGGGGATATCGTGGGGGCCGTGGACCAGGGGTTGCTGGTCCTGGTGGCGGTCGAACCCGAGGATACCCGGGCCAGCGCCGACAAGCTCTTGCACAAGCTGCTTAACTACAGAGTGTTCAGTGATGCCGACGGCAAGATGAACCTGTCGCTGGCGGACGTCGGGGGTGGCTTGTTGCTGGTGTCACAATTCACCCTGGCGGCCGACACCAAAAGTGGCCTGCGCCCGAGTTTTTCGACGGCCGCGCCTCCGGCATTGGGAGAGGAACTGTTCAGCTACCTGGTCGGTCAAGCGAAAGAGGTGCATGGCACTGTGGCATCAGGTAGATTCGGCGCCGACATGCAAGTGCATCTGGTCAATGATGGCCCGGTAACCTTTCTGTTACAGGTCTGAAAGCGTTTGAAACACCTTTTCGGTTCTGTTTCGAGGTTAAACAGGGAGTTTTCTCGATAAATACTTCGTTGCCCCTGATGCGTTGTCACGCGGCCTGCTAGATAATCGCGCGCTACGGGGGATCGGCATTCGCTGGTCCATTTGACTTAGGTAGAGACTTGTCCTGAGCCGTTTGGGGAATCATTTTGCCCCATCGGAGTCGGAACAATGCTCGCCAACTTGGCAAGAGTGCTCCGCAAGGTCGGTTTTTCTATGCCGTTACCAAGCGGATACTTTATCTGGCCGTTGGTTTTTTGATCTGTTTTCGGCGAGGGTTGCTCGTGATTGTTAGTCCCTGTAATGCACCAAAAATGTCTGCCAAACGGTTTAGAAGCGCTCTGGTAGCGGGTTCGGCGCTGCTGTGCCTGCTCGGTGCGGGTCAACTGTGGGCATTCAGCCTGGATGATGTATCGGCGAAGGCTAAAGAACTGGCCGGGCAAAAATTCGAAGCCCCGCGCAGCAATCTGCCGAACGAATTTCGCGACATGAAATTCGGCGACTATCAAAAAATCCGTTTCCGCACTGAAAAAGCCGAGTGGGCCGACCAGAAGACGCCGTTCCGGCTGTCGTTCTATCACCAGGGCATGCACTTCGATACGCCGGTGAAAATCAACGAAATTACCGCGACCAACGTCGAAGAAATCAAATACGACCCGACGCGCTTCGACTTCGGCGACGTGCAGTTCGACCCCAAGGCTACCGAGCAATTGGGCTACGCGGGTTTCCGCGTGCTGTACCCGATCAATAAGGCCGACAAGCAGGACGAAATCATGACCATGCTGGGCGCGAGCTATTTCCGCGTCATCGGCAAGGGCCAGACCTACGGCTTGTCCGCCCGCGGCATGGCGATCGATACCGCGTTGCCGTCCGGTGAAGAATTCCCGCGGTTCCGCGAGTTCTGGATCCAGCGCCCGAAACCGACCGACAAGCACCTGGTGATCTTCGCCCTGCTGGATTCGCCTCGGGCCACCGGCGCCTACCGCCTGACCCTGCGCCCTGGCACCGACACCGTCGTCGACGTGAAGGCGCGCATGTTCCTGCGCGATCGCGTCAACAAGCTGGGCGTCGCCCCGCTGACCAGCATGTTCCTGTTCGGCGCGAACCAGCCGTCCAAGGTGTTGAACTACCGTCGCGAGCTGCACGATTCCAGCGGCCTGTCGATCCATGCCGGCAACGGCGAGTGGATCTGGCGTCCGCTGAACAACCCGAAACACCTGGCCGTGAGCAATTTCTCGGTGGAAAACCCACGTGGTTTCGGCCTGCTGCAACGTGGTCGTGACTTCAGTCACTACGAAGACCTGGACGACCGCTATGACAAGCGTCCGAGCGCCTGGATCGAACCGAAAGGCGACTGGGGCAAGGGTTCTGTCGATCTGGTGGAAATCCCGACCGCCGATGAAACCAACGACAACATCGTTGCCTTCTGGAGCCCGGAAAAACTGCCCGAGCCAGGCCAGCCGCTGGACTTCGGCTACCGCCTGCACTGGACACTCGACGAAGCCAGCCTGCACTCGCCTGACAGCGCCTGGGTCAAGCAGACCCTGCGCTCCACCGGTGACGTGAAGCAGTCCAATCTGATTCGCCAGCCGGACGGCAGTGTGGCCTACCTGGTGGATTTCGAAGGCCCGTCCCTGCAGGCGCTGCCGGAAGACGCCGAAGTGCGTAGCCAGGTGAGCGTCGGCGATAACGCCGAGATCGTCGAGAACAGTGTGCGCTACAACCCTGAAACCAAGGGCTGGCGCCTGACCTTGCGCTTGAAGATCAAGGATGCGAAGCAGGCCACCGAAATGCGTGCCGCGCTGGTCCGTCCGTTGACGCCTGTCGAAGCGCCGGCCGCGTCGCACTCCGTGACCGCCACCTTGGCCAAGGCCGACAAGATCGCCAAGCAACAAGGCGAAAAAGAAGCAGAAAAAGCAAACGAACAAGCCAAAGAAGAAGCCAAGGCCGTCAAGGCATCCGAGGCTGCTGAGGCGACCCCAACCCCGCAGGAACCGGAACCGACTGAACAAGTCCTGACCGAGACCTGGAGCTATCAGTTGCCAGCCGATGAGTAATACGCCAGTACCGCCAGAGACGCTCAGCGAATATCTGGCCCATTTGCCAATGACCGACCAGCAGCGCGCCGAGTTGGCGGGCTGCAAGTCCTTCAGCGAATTGCATGAACGTCTCTCGTCTTCGACCTTCGACGGTCCCACCGAGGCGGCGCAAGCCTCGGTCGGTCGTCGGCTGGTCCTGAGCACTGCCGAAGAGCTCGAAGATGCAGAGATGCTGGGGCTCGACTCCAGCGGTCGTGTGCGCCTGAAAGCCACGCCGCCGATTCGTCGGACCAAAGTCGTGCCGGAGCCATGGCGCACCAACATCCTGGTGCGCGCCTGGCGAAGGATGACCGGCCGCACCAACCCGCCGAAGCCGCCCAAGGATGAGCGGGTGCTGCCCCATGCCCGCTGGCGAACCGTAGGCTCGATCCGCCGCTATATCCTGCTGATTCTCATGCTCGGCCAGACCATCGTCGCCGGCTGGTACATGAAAGGCATCATGCCGTACCAGGGTTGGTCGTTCGTGGACCTGGATGAAGTCCTGCACCAGCCATTGCTGCAGACCGCCACGCAAGTGCTGCCGTATGCCTTGCAAACCAGCATCCTGATCATGTTCGGGATCCTGTTCTGCTGGGTTTCGGCCGGTTTCTGGACCGCGCTGATGGGCTTTCTGGAATTGCTCACCGGTCACGACAAGTACCGCATTTCCGGCGCCAGCGCCGGCAACGAGCCGATCCCCAAGGACGCTCGCACCGCACTGGTGATGCCGATCTGCAACGAAGACGTCCCCCGGGTCTTCGCCGGCTTGCGCGCGACTTTCGAGTCGGTGAAGGCCACCGGTGATCTGGATCGTTTCGACTTCTTCGTGCTCAGCGACAGTAACGAAACCGATATCTGTGTTGCCGAGCAGCAGGCCTGGCTGGACGTCTGCCGCGAAGCCGGCGGCCTGGGCAAGATCTTCTATCGTCGTCGCCGTCGTCGCGTGAAGCGCAAGAGCGGCAACCTCGACGACTTCTGCCGTCGTTGGGGCAGCGATTACAAGTACATGGTCGTGCTCGACGCTGACAGCGTCATGAGTGGCGAATGCCTGACCAGCCTGGTACGCCTGATGGAAGCCACGCCGGACGCGGGGATCATCCAGACCGCGCCAAAGGCCTCGGGCATGGATACGCTGTATGCGCGCATGCAGCAGTTCGCGACCCGGGTGTACGGTCCGTTGTTCACCGCCGGCCTGCACTTCTGGCAGTTGGGGGAATCCCACTACTGGGGCCACAACGCGATCATCCGCATGAAACCGTTCATCGAGCACTGCGCCCTGGCGCCGCTGCCGGGCAAAGGCGCGTTCGCCGGTGCGATCCTGTCCCACGACTTTGTCGAAGCCGCACTGATGCGCCGTGCCGGCTGGGGCGTGTGGATTGCCTATGACCTGCCGGGCAGCTACGAAGAGTTGCCGCCGAACCTGCTGGACGAGCTCAAGCGTGACCGTCGCTGGTGCCACGGCAACCTGATGAACTTCCGGCTGTTCCTGGTCAAGGGCATGCACCCGGTGCACCGTGCGGTGTTCCTGACCGGGGTGATGTCCTACCTGTCGGCGCCCTTGTGGTTCTTCTTCCTGGTGCTGTCCACTGCGCTGCTGGCGGTGAACACACTGATGGAGCCGCAGTACTTCCTCGAGCCGCGCCAGCTGTATCCGCTCTGGCCGCAATGGCATCCGGAGAAGGCCATCGCCCTGTTCTCCACCACCATCGTGCTGCTGTTCCTGCCCAAGCTGTTGAGCGTCATCCTGATCTGGGCCAAGGGTGCGAAGGAGTTCGGTGGCAAGTTCAAGGTAACGGTGTCGATGCTGCTGGAGATGTTGTTCTCCATGTTGCTGGCGCCGGTGCGGATGATTTTCCACACCCGTTTCGTGCTCGCCGCGTTCCTGGGCTGGGCCGCAACCTGGAACTCGCCGCAACGTGACGACGACTCGACGCCCTGGAGCGAAGCGGTCAAGCGTCATGGTCCGCAGACCCTGCTGGGCTTCTTCTGGGCACTGCTGGTGATCTGGTTGAACCCGAGCTTCCTGTGGTGGCTGGTACCGATCGTCGGTTCGCTGATGCTGTCGATTCCGGTGTCGGTGATCTCCAGCCGTGTCGGCCTGGGCTTGAAGTCCCGTGATGAAAGCCTGTTCCTGATCCCTGAGGAATACGCACCACCCCAAGAGCTGGTGTCGACTGACCAGTACACCCACGAGAACCGTTGGCATGCATTGAACGACGGCTTCATTCGCGCGGTGGTCGACCCACAGCAAAACGCCCTGGCGTATGCGTTGGCGACTTCCCGGCACGGCCAGGCCGAGCCGATCGAATGGTTGCGGGTCGAACGTGTTCGTCATGCCTTGAAGGTCGGCCCGGCCGGGCTCAACAACGGCGAGCGACTGGCGCTACTGAGTGATCCGGTGGCCCTGTCCCGACTGCATGAGCAGATCTGGAGTGAAAGCCACCCCGAATGGCTGGCGGCATGGCGTGCATCGGTCAAGGCTGATCCCCATGCACCGCTGCTACCGCTTCAGCCGGTGAGCGGACAGATTCAAGTAGCCTGATGTACAAAAAGCCCCGCTTCCCAAAAGGAAGCGGGGCTTTTTGTTGGGTACGATTCTTGTGGACACCATACCCTGTGGCGAGGGGATTTATCCTCGCTGGACGCGTAGCGTCCCTGAACCTGACAACCCGCAATCCTGATCAGGTGAGTTGAGACTCTGGGGCTGCCAAGCAGCCCAGCGGGGATAAATCCCCTCGCCACAACATCACTCGGCCTCAGCTCGTGGGTCGACCCGATCCAGCGCCCGGTCCGCCAGCAAACCACTCAACTCGATCAACTGCTGAAGGCCCAAGGCAAAATGCCGCCGGGGTCCATCCAGCTCGAACGCCAGGTCGCTGGCCATGACATTGGCCGAAGCCAGGGTCTCGCTGAGGTTGGCCAGCAGGCATTCGGTGTCGATATCGTCTACAACGGTGAAGAGCTGGCCAGGGGGTGGCGCTTTATCGGGTTCGGCGTGTTTCGGTTTCAGGTAGAAATCCAATGCCCGCTCGGTGGCTTCCTGGAGTTTTTCGGGGTCGAGGCTGGTGTAGGAAGAGGTTGGGTCCGTTTCCGGAGGATTGGGTGTGATTTTGAACATGGTGATGCTCCTTGATTGATGGAGCCGCCACGATTCGCTGCGAAACGAAGGGAGGGTGGCAGCTGTACGCAGGTTCGCAGACCGGGAATCAAGGAACCCGGCATACCCGAAGGTATCCCGCGCACAGCCGCCATGACGATCCAGTAGACGAAGCAGCGCCCACTGAAAGGAAACGGTGGCGCAAGGCGCCTTGATAATTCCAGGCTGCGAAACCTGATCGCTACAGGATGCAACGACCCGCAAACGATAGAACCCAGACCCCAAGCGCACAAGCCGGCGGATTCTGGCGCAGTTGTAGGCAATGGCGCAAGACGATGTAGCCCTGCTCACAACTCTCCACAACAGTTCCTCATTCTGTGGGAGCGAGCCTGCTCGCGATGAACGGTAACGGGGCCTGACTGGGGAACGCTGGCATGCTCTTGGTCACTAATCAGCCCGTTCTGAAAATTCACGGACACAAAAAAACCGCCCTAAAGAGGCGGTTTCTTTGACACTTTACTTTCACAGAAGAGGGTATTAGCCATGTCGCCTGGGTAGAGTTCTGCTCTCTTTGCCAGACCATGTATGTGGATGGTATTGGCCGTTGGCGCTGGTGTCAACTCGTCTGGCCTGTTAGATATCCTCGGTTTCGGTCTCATCGGCAGCATCCAGATTCCGCTGGAATTCTAGTTCTTCCTCGAACACAAGCCCCATGTCCACTGCCCACCTTTCGGCCAGATGCTGAACAGGAACAAGTCTTTCCAAGGCCCCGTCTCGGGCTTTCAGATCAGCTTTCAGTTGATCAATGATCTCCTGCAGCTGGTCAACTTTAAGCTGTGTTTGCAGCACATCATTGTAAGGAACATAACCGGAAGCGCCCACTGCATGAATTAGGGAGGCTTTCAGCTGTTTTGTCTCAGTACCACTGAGGGCCACGGTGTACTTTACATTTCTACCCGTATTCTTTCCCTCGCTGAAGTAGCTGACCGGTGGCAGGACTCTTTGGATCGATACACATTCGAGCATGCTGCAAAGTACGTAGCAATCTTTGCCGCTGTTTTGGTACCGCGGCATTCTGTTCAAGGTTGTTCACCGTTTCGAGATAACGAACAATGATCGTCTCCATATGCGTCCTTGTGAGTTGATGAACATCGTGCGTTTGATGCTCAGAAAGCGTAATTAATCGACAGAGCCCTCAAACAATAGAAGCCAGACCCCCAGGCGCACAAGCCGGCGGATTCGGGTGCAGTTGTAGGCAATGGCGCAGGACGCTGTGGCCTCCTGCTCAACTTCCGTTCTGTGGGAGCCGAGCTTGCTCGCGATGGCGACGTGTCAGCTTGCATCTATGTTGGATGTAACGCCGCCATCGCGAGCAGGCTCGCTCCCACAGTTTTTGCGGGGTTCATGGATTGGGTGTTTGTCGCTGGCCTTTTCTGTGGGAGCGAGCCTGCTCGCGAAGCGGTGGGACGGCTTGCAGCGATGTCGACTGTAATGCCGTTATCGCGAGCAAGCTCTGCTCCCACCGGGGAGGGGGTGTTGTCTAGACCTTGAACCGCCCCACCAACGTCTGCAAATGAACGCCGAGACGTGCCAGTTCGGCGCTGGAGGCGGCGGTTTCTTCGCTGGCGGCGGAGGTCTGTTCGGAGACGTCGCGCACGTTCAATACGCTGCGGTTGATCTCTTCAGCCGTGGCGCTCTGCTGTTCGGCCGCGGCGGCGATCTGCTGGTTCATCGACTGGATGGCCGAGACCGTGCGGGTGATGTTTTCCAGCGAACCGCCAGCCCGGCGGGTGAGTTCGACGCTGCTGGCGGTCAGGCCGCGGCTGCTGTCCATGATGCTCGCGACCCTTTCAGTTCCGCTTTGCAGTCCGAGGATGAGTTCCTCGATCTCTTCGGTGGATTTCTGGGTGCGTTGGGCCAGGCTGCGGACCTCGTCGGCCACCACGGCGAAACCACGCCCGGCCTCACCGGCGCGGGCGGCTTCGATAGCGGCGTTGAGCGCCAGCAGGTTGGTTTGCTGGGCCACGGACTTGATTACGTCCAGCACGCTGCCGATCTTGTCGCTCTCGTGCTTCAAGTCACCCATGGCGGCGGTGGAGTTGCTGACTTCGTTGGCCAGGCGCTCGATCTGAGCGATGGCTTCGCCCACCACTCGCTCACCCTCGCGGGCTTGCTGGTCGGCGGCAACGGCAGCCTCGGAGGCTTCCTCGGCGTTGCGCGCCACATCCTGCACCGTGGCGGTCATTTCGTGCATGGCGGTGGCGACCTGATCGGTCTCGATCTTCTGGCTGTTGACCCCGGCACTGGTCTGTTCGGTCACGGCCGACAGCTGTTCAGCGGCGCTGGCGATCTGGGTGACACCTTCGCTGATGCCACCGATCAATTGCCGCAGGCTCACGGTCATGCGTTGCAGGCTACCTTGCAGTTGGCCCATTTCGTCACGGCGGGCGACCACAAGGTCATGGCTGAGGTCACCCGAGGCGACACGTTCGACCGCGCTCAAGGTCTGTTGCAGGGGAGCAACGATCTGCCGGGTGATGATCCATGCCGCCAGCAGACCAAAGGCTAACGCCAGGACGGCGACGATGATCAAGGTTTCCTTGGCTTGTCCGGTTTCCTGATCGCGTTTCTCGATCTGCGAAACTGTCATTCGATTATTGAGCTCACTCAAGTGGCTCTCTTGCTCCAGCATTTTCTTGAAGGCCGAGGCGCTGACCACCTGCGAGTCGCGGAACTGGCTGACAGCGGCACGATAGGCCTTCATCGATTCGGCGGCTTGCTGCAGATTGGCGGTGTGCTGTTCCGGCAATTTGCCGGGCAGGTCTTGAAGGTTCTTCAGGACGTTTTCGATGGCATCCAGGGCGGGTTGTTCGGCGTCGGCCTTGCCGCTGTAGGTGTAGCCGCGCACTTGATAGCGGGCCTGCTGGAGCAGTTTGCTCAGCTCGACCACGTTATTGAATTGCGCGACGCTGTCGCCTTGTCGCAGGGCGTTTTCGACTTCCGTCACCTTCGCCACGGCATTGTCGGCGTTGGCCCCCAGCTTGGATCGGGCCGATTCGCGGTTCTGTGTCGCCTGGGTCAGGTCGCTAAAGCTGCGTTTGTAATCATCGAGGATAGCCAGTTGCTGATTGAGCAGTTCCTGGTCGGTCGGTCGTACAAACCGTTTGAGAGCAGTCTGTATGCTTTCCTGCAGCTTGCCTACCAGGTCGCTGACGGCAGTTGGTCCTTGTTCGCCGCGCCGCATCTCGTAGTCGAGGCTGGCAATTCGTAAATCCTTGGCCAATTCATTGAGACTGGCAATGGACGCCTGTTTGTCCGAGCGACTGATCACGCTGCTCAGGCTGCTCCAGCCGGCGAAGGTGCTCAGGAGAGTCATCAGCAAGACCAGGCCAAAACCGAACCCCAGCTTGCGATTGACACTTACGTTTCCCAGCTTTTCGGTTAGCCAACTGAACATGCTGATACTCCCACGGACCTTTTTGTAGGTCTTATGAGGAGAGTATCGACCATGCCATGCAGATCTGTAGGAAATAGGTGAGGGACTGGACAGGAGGGCGCTTGCTCTTGTTCGGTTACGAATCAGTCGCACGTCCATCCAGGGCGTAGCCGGCTTGCCCAGGCGAGAGCAAGCGCTCCCGCCTCGGGTTTCTTGTAGTCGTTTTTGAGCGCTTAGACCTTGAAGCGCCCCACCAGCGTCTGCAAATGAACGCCGAGACGTGCCAGCTCGGCACTGGAACTGGCGGTCTGTTCGCTGGCGGCGGAGGTTTGTTCGGAGACGTCGCGCACGTTCAATACGCTGCGGTTGATCTCTTCGGCGGTGGCGCTCTGCTGCTCGGCCGCGGCGGCGATCTGCTGGTTCATCGACTGGATGGCCGAGACCGTGCGGGTGATGTTCTCCAGCGAACCACCAGCCCGGCGGGTGAGTTCGACGCTGCTGTCGGTCAGGCCGCGGCTGTTGTCCATGATGGTCGCGACCTGTTCGGTACCGTTTTGCAGGCCAACGATCAGTTCCTCGATCTCCTCGGTGGACTTCTGAGTGCGCTGGGCCAGGCTGCGGACTTCGTCGGCGACCACGGCGAAACCACGCCCGGCTTCACCGGCCCGCGCGGCCTCGATGGCGGCGTTGAGAGCCAACAGGTTGGTCTGCTGGGCGACAGACTTGATCACGTCCAGGACGCTGCCGATTTTGTCACTCTCGCGCTTCAAATCGCTCATGGCGTTGGTGGAGTGGCCCACTTCCTCGGCCAGGCGCTCGATCTGGGCGATGGCTTCGCCAACCACTCGCTCACCCTCGCGGGCCTGCTGGTCGGCGGCAACGGCAGCCTCGGAGGCTTCTTCGGCGTTGCGCGCCACTTCCTGCACCGTGGCGGTCATTTCGTGCATGGCGGTAGCCACTTGATCGGTCTCGACCTTCTGACTGTTGACCCCGGCGCTGGTCTGCTCGGTCACGGCTGAAAGCTGTTCGGCGGCGCTGGCGATCTGGGTGACACCTTCGCTGATGCCACCGATCAATTGCCGCAGGCTCACGGTCATGCTTTGCATGGCGCGTTGCAGTTGGCCCATTTCGTCGCGACGCTCGGAGGTCAGGTTGTGGCTCAGGTCGCCGGCGGCTACCCGTTCGGCGACCTGGAGGGTCTGGCCGAGCGGGACAACGATCTGCCGGGTGATGAGCAGGGCGGCAATGACGCCGAACAACAGGGCCAGCGCGGCGGCAACGATCAGGACGGTCTTGGCCTGGGCGACGTCGTGGTCACGCTTGGCTGTCTGGGACACGGTCAGCTTCTGGCTGGAGTCGATCAGCACCTGGCCTTGCTCGGTCATGCGCTGGAGGGCGGCGCCGTTCTCGATCTGCGAGTCACGGAACTGGGCGACCGCCGCGCGGTACAGATTGAACGAATCGCTAGCCTGTTGCAGATTGGCGGCATGTTCCTGGGGCAGTTGGTCCGGCAGGCGTGCCAGCAGCTTGAGCACGGTATCGATGGCTTCCAGGGCTGGCTGCTGGGCTTCGCTCTTGCCGCTATAGGTGTAGCCGCGAACCTGGTAACGCGCTTGCTGAACTGCTTTGCTCAGGGTTACCGCGCTGTTGAACAGGGTGACGTCGCCGCCTTGCAACAGTGACTGTTCTACCTCGGCGACCCGGGCCACGGCGTTGTCGGCGCTGGCGCCGAGTTTACTGCGGGCATCTTCGCGGTTGACGGTGGCGCGGGTCATTCCGGCAAAGGCGCTTTTGTATTCGGTCACGGCGGCCAATTGCTTGTCGATCATGGCCACATCGGCCGGCTGTTCGAGCAACTGGCGAGCATCCTTCAGCCCGGCCTCAAGCTTGCCCAGCAGATCGTTGACCTGTTGTGGCCCTTTCTCGCCCCGCGTGGCGTTGTAGTCGATGCTGGCCAGGCTCAAGTCCTTGCTCAAGTCGTTCAGGCTGGCAATGAATCCCAGCTTGTCGCCCCGACTGATGACGTTGCCCAAGCCGGACCAACCGGTGAAGGCGATCATCAAAGTGAGAAACAGCACCAGGCCGAAGCCGAAGCCGAGTTTGCGATTGACGCTTACGTTTCCCAGAGCCTGGGCAAACCACCGGAACATGCTGATACTCCCTTGAGGGACCAATTGGTTTTATGGGGAGCTATATCGGCAGCTTGGGCAGAATCTGAAGGACTTTTGCGGCGAGGGGATCAGAACAGCCTTGCGAGCAATGCCGTAACGGCGGTCTCGACCCGCAGGATTCGTTCGCCAAGCTGCACCGGTTGCAGGCCGGCCTTGCCCAGCAGGTCGATCTCGTAGGGAATCCAACCGCCTTCGGGGCCAATCGCCAGGGTGACCGGTTCCGTCAATGCCCGTGGGCAGGGCGGGTGGTCGCCAGGGTGACCGACCAGGCCCAGGGTGCCACTGACGATGGCCGGCAAGCGATCTTCAACGAAGGGCTTGAAGCGTTTTTCGATGATGATCTCCGGCAGCACACTGTCCCGCGCCTGTTCCAGGCCGAGGATCAGTTGTTCGCGAATGGCCTCGGGCTCAAGGAAGGGTGTCTGCCAGAAGCTCTTCTCGACGCGATAGCTGTTGACCAGTACCACACGGGGCACGCCCATGGTGGCGATGGTCTGGAACACCCGCCGGAGCATCTTCGGCCGCGGCAGGGCCAGTACCAGTGTCAGCGGCAGCTTGGCCGGTGGCGGCTGGTCGAGGGTTACTTGCAGTTCGGCTTCGCGAGCTTCCAGGCGCAGTACCTGGGCCGTGCCCATCAATCCGCCGACGCACCCGACCCGCAGGCTGTCGCCGACGGCGCTGCGGTGGACTTCCTGCATATGGGTCAGCCGGCGATCGCTCAGGACGACCCGGTCAGGACCAACGAAATCGGCCTCTTCGAGCAGCAGCAGGTTCACGGTTGGGTCGCAGGCGGCTGGTCGTTGTGATCGTCGGCCGTTTCAGCTTCCGGCTCTTCGCTACGTTTACGCACCAGGCCGCCGAACAGCACGCCGATCTCGAACAGCAACCACATCGGTACCGCCAGCAGGGTCTGGGAGAAGATGTCCGGCGGGGTGAGGATCATGCCGACCACGAAGCAACCGATGATCACGTACGGACGGATCTTCTTCAGGTATGCGACATCGACCACACCGATCCACACCAGCAACACCACCGCCACGGGAATTTCGAATGCCACGCCGAAGGCGAAGAACAGCGTCATGACGAAATCCAGGTAGCTGGTGATGTCGGTCATCATCTCCACGCCGGCCGGGGTGGCGGCGGCGAAGAACTTGAAGATCAGCGGGAACACCAGGAAATAGGCGAAGGCCATGCCGGTGTAGAACAGCAGGATGCTGGAAACCAGCAGCGGCACGGCGATGCGTTTTTCATGCTTGTACAGGCCCGGTGCGATGAAGCCCCAGATCTGGTGCAGGATCACCGGAATCGCCAGGAACAGCGAGACCATCATCGTCAGCTTCAGCGGGGTCAGGAACGGCGACGACACGTCGGTGGCGATCATGGTCGCGCCCGCCGGCAGATATTGGCGCAGGGGCGTGGAGACGAAGGTGTAGATCTGCTGGGTGAAGGCGAACAGCCCGGCGAAGATGATGAAAATCGCCGCCACGCAACGCAGCAGGCGGGTGCGCAACTCGGTGAGGTGCGATACCAGCGGCATCGGCTGATCGTTCTCTGGGATATTGCTCATGATGCTCGCGGTGGCTGTGTTGGGTCGTGGGGGGCTGGTGTCGGCGCCGTTGGGGCTGTCGCTGCCGGTTTGACTGACTCGGCCGGTACCGCTGCGGGTTCGTCCACCGGTACCGGGGACGCCGTTGCCTGTTCGGCCGGGGGCTGGACCGGCGTCGGCTCCTGCTGGGTCGGTGCGAGGATTTTCCGCGCCTCCTGCTCCAGGGACAGGATGTGTTCGTTGTGAAGTTGCCGACGGATCTCGTCGGCACCGATTTCACGCTCGACTTCCTGTTTGATCGCATTGAAGCTGCGCTTCAGGCGCCCGATCCAGAGACCGGCGGTGCGCGCAGCACCCGGCAGGCGCTCGGGGCCCAGCACCAGCAGGGCGACGAGGCCGACGAGCAGCAGTTCAGTGAAGCTGATCCCAAACATTAGTCAGTGCTCACGGGTCTTTACGGGTCGGCTCTTCGACTTTCTGTGCCTGCACATCGATGGTGTGCGGTGTACTCACAGGCTGCGTGGCCTGAGGCTGTACGGGTGGGGCCGGTTGCGCAGGCTGGGCAGGGGCTGCCGTCGGATCGGCCGGTTTCTCGTCGTCATTCATGGCCTTGCGAAAGCCCTTGATCGATTCGCCGACATCGGTACCCAGGTTCTTCAACTTCTTGGTCCCGAATACCAGCACCACGACAACCAGGATGACGATCCAGTGTTTCCAGTCAAAAATACCCATGTGGCTATTCCTCTCGATAATTGATCAGGCGGACGGGCGCGAGGCTTTCTCGACATGCCCGGACAGACCGAAGCGACGGTCCAGTTCATCCAGTACAGCCTGCGGGTGCTGCCCCAGTTGAGCCAGCATGACCAGGCTGTGGAACCACAGATCGGCGGTCTCGTAGATCACGTCGCTGCAGTCACCGCTGACAGCGGCGTCCTTGGCGGCGATGATGGTCTCGACCGATTCCTCGCCGACTTTCTCCAGAATCTTGTTCAGGCCCTTGTGGTACAGGCTCGCGACATAGGAACTGTCGGCCGCTGCGCCTTTGCGCTCTTCCAGCACCTGGGCCAGGCGGGTCAGGGTATCACTCATGGGTATGTCCTGAATAAATGGCATGCGGGTCCTTGAGCACCGGATCGACGGTTTTCCAGTCGCCGTTCTCGAAGACGCGATAGAAGCAGCTTTGACGGCCGGTGTGACAGGCGATTTCTCCGATCTGTTCGACCATCAGGATGATGACGTCGCCATCGCAGTCCAGGCGCATTTCATGCAGATGCTGCACGTGGCCGGACTCTTCGCCCTTGCGCCACAGCTTGCCACGGGAACGTGACCAATAGATGGCGCGGTTCTCGCTGGCGGTCAGGGCCAGGGCTTCGCGGTTCATCCAGGCCATCATCAGCACGCGCCCGGTTTTGTGATCCTGGGCGATGGCCGGCACCAGGCCTTCAGCGTCCCATTTGATTTCGTCCTGCCAGTTTTTCATCTTCGACTCCGACCATGGGCCTTGCACCTCAAGTCGGTGGGCCCAGCGTTGAAACAGTGTGCCAGTGCGAACCGGTGCTGGCTATCGACGAACGACCAGATACAAACCGACGATCACCATCACGGCGGCGGGCCAATGCCCCAGTTCGCTCAACGGTCCGCCGGCCGCCAGTACCGCGCCGCCACCCAGATGCGCAGCGCCGAGCAGGCGCAGCAACCAGTCGTCATTGCGGCGTTTCCATGGCGGTGCGGGGTCCTGGGCGTGGGGCTGGGACATGCGTTCGAGCAGGTCCCGGGTCATATTGGCCAGGTGCGGGATCTGCTCGAACTGGCTCTGCACATTGCCCAGCAGGGCCTTGGGGCTGACGCGCTCGCGCATCCAGCGTTCGAGGAAGGGCTGGGCGGTGTTCCACAGGTCCAGGTCCGGGTACAACTGGCGACCCAGGCCCTCGATGTTCAGCAGGGTTTTCTGCAACAGCACCAGCTGCGGCTGAACCTCCATGTTGAAGCGACGCGCGGTCTGGAACAGGCGCATCAGCACCTGGCCGAAGGAAATATCTTTTAACGGTTTTTCGAAGATCGGCTCGCACACGGTGCGGATCGCCGCTTCGAATTCGTTGAGCTTGGTCTCGGCCGGCACCCAGCCTGAATCGATGTGCAGTTGCGCGACGCGACGGTAGTCGCGCTTGAAGAACGCGAACAGGTTGCGGGCCAGGTAATCCTGGTCTTCGGGCGTCAGGCTGCCGACGATGCCACAGTCGATAGCGATGTATTGCGGGCTCCACGGCTGCACGGTGCTGACGAAGATGTTGCCGGGGTGCATGTCGGCGTGGAAGAAGCTGTCGCGGAACACCTGGGTGAAAAAGATTTCCACTCCGCGCTCGGCGAGCATCTTCATGTCGGTACGCTGGTCGGCCAGGGTTGCCAGGTCGGTGACCTGGATGCCGTAGATGCGCTCCATCACCAGGACCTTGGGCCGGCACCAGTCCCAATAGACCTGCGGCACATACAGCAACGGCGAGCCTTCGAAGTTGCGGCGCAACTGGCTGGCGTTGGCGGCCTCGCGCAGCAGGTCGAGTTCGTCGTAGATGGTCTTCTCGTAATCCAGCACCACGTCGACCGGGTGCAGCAGGCGTGCATCGGCGGACAGTCGCTCGGCGGCGCGGGCAAGGATGAACAGCCACGCCAGGTCCTGGGCGATGACCGGCTTGAGGCCTGGGCGAATGACCTTGACCACCACTTCTTCGCCACTCTTGAGCTGTGCGGCGTGAACCTGAGCCACGGAGGCCGAAGCCAGGGGCTCGACATCGAAACGGCTGAAGACTTCGTTGATCTTCCTGCCCAGTTGTTCCTCGATCAAGGCCACAGACAGTCTGGAGTCGAACGGTGGCACACGGTCCTGCAGCAGCATCAACTCATCGGCGATGTCTTCGGGCAGCAGATCGCGGCGGGTCGAGAGGATCTGCCCGAACTTGATGAAGATCGGCCCCAGGTCCTGCAAGGCCAGGCGCAGGCGGGCGCCGCGACTCAGGTCCAGCGTTCGCCGGGGGAACCAGCGCCACGGCAGCGCGAAGCGCAGTGCCAGCAGAAACCAGGGCAGTGGCAGGGCGAACAGCAGGTCATCGAGGCGGTAACGGATCACGACGCGCTGGATGCGCAACAAACGGCGGACGGCAAGCAGCTTCATGCGTTATCGCTTGGTTTCAAGGGATCGGGAAAGGCGCTCGAAACGCGCCTCGAGACGTTCCAGATCAAGTTTGATCCGGTCCAGTTCACTAAAACGGGCTTCGGCTTCGCGTTTGCCTACGAGCGTACGCGATTCTTCGGCCAGGTATTCACTCAGATTCTGCCCCAGGGTGGCGAACCCCTGCCGATACCAGCGCGTATGACTGCGCAAATGGCCGCTGATCAACTGGGTGGCCACCGGGCCGAGCCAGCGAGACAGCTCATATTCCCAGTCCAGCTCCAGATCCTGCAGGATGGCCGCGAGGTCCAGCAGCACACCGCTGTCGCCTTCGAGTTCGACGTCGGGGCTGTGCAGCACCGCAGTCTTGTCCTTGCTCAAGGCCAGGTTCAACAAGCTCGAGGCCGGGGCGCGCAGGGTGCAATCCGCCTCGGCTTCCCAATGAGAGGCGAGCATCAGGCCTTCGTCGCTGGGCAGGATAAACAACTGCAGCGCCGGGCTGCGGCAGTCGACGGCAATCACCTTGCCGCCCAGATGTGCCAGGCGCGCCAGCGCCGTGCTGTCCAGGCGCAATACCCGGTTGATGCCGAGTTCGACGCTGGCGAGCAGGCCGGCGAACAACATCAGGGTTTGATTCCGCGGTGCAGGGCCACGATACCTGAGGTCATGTTGTGGTAGGTCACGCGGTCGAAACCGGCTTCGACCATCATCGACTTCAGGGTCTCCTGGTCCGGGTGCATGCGGATCGATTCGGCCAGGTAGCGATAACTTTCCGCATCGTTGGTGATCAGCTTGCCCATCAGCGGCATGAAGGCGAACGAGTAGGCGTCGTAGGCCTTGGACATCAGCGCGTTGGTGGGCTTGGAGAACTCCAGCACCAGCAGGCGACCACCGGGCTTGAGCACCCGCAGCATCGAGCGCAGGGCATCTTCCTTGTGGGTGACGTTGCGCAGGCCGAAGGCGATGGTCACGCAATCGAAATGGTTGTCCGGGAACGGCAGTTTCTCAGCGTCGGCCTGGACGAACTCGACATTGCCGGCGACACCCAGGTCCAACAGGCGGTCGCGCCCGACCTTGAGCATGGATTCGTTGATGTCGGCCAGCACCACATGGCCGGTCGGGCCTACGATGTGGGAGAATTTCTTCGTCAGGTCGCCCGTACCGCCGGCGATGTCCAGCACGCGGTTGCCGCTGCGCACGCCCGACAACTCGATTGCGAAGCGCTTCCAGAGGCGGTGCATGCCGCCGGAGAGCAGATCGTTCATCAAGTCATATTTGGCGGCTACCGAGTGGAAAACCTCAGCGACTTTTTCCGCCTTCTGGCTTTCCGGCACGTTCTTGAAGCCGAAGTGAGTGGTGGGTTCGGCATCGCTGCCTTTGCGCTGATCAGTCATATCGCTGTCACCAAAAAAGAATGCGGGACATTCTAATCCCGGTGGAGGGCTTTGTCTTGGCAAGGCTGAAGGTAAGATGAACCACCGCCGGGACGTTTTGACGTAGTCCGGGCAATTGTCGATATAACAGGAGTCAGCGAATGGCCAAAATCAGTGTTGAGCGTACCCATGACCTGGGCAAGGAAGCGGCCCGCGCGAAGGCCGACCAGTTGGCGCAGAAATTATCCGACAGTTATGGCCTGAAGCCGCAATGGGTCGGCGACACGCTGGAGTTCAAGGGTTCCGGAGTCGAGGGCACGGTGGACGTTGGCGAGGACTTGATTCGCGTCGACGTGAAGCTGGGTCTGTTGATGTCGGCCATGAGCGGAATGATCAAGACGGAAATCGAAAAGGCGTTGGATAAGGCATTGGCTTGATCGATCGAAAGTGTGGGGTGGAACACATCCAGGTTCACTACCTACTCCTGTGGGAGCGGGCTTGCTCGCGAAAGCGGTGGATCAGTCGACATCAATAGTGAATGGTCCACCGCATTCGCGAGCAAGCCCGCTCCCACATGAAGTCATCGCCTTCAGTGTTGTGTCAGTTGTTAGGGTGCCGTTTCTAATTATTCTCCCTACTTTGTGCCTGAGCCCGTGCGCATGCGGGCAGTTCCTCCAACCTGTTTTCAAGTGAGGTGCACCATGGCCAAAGTTATTCTGAAGAAAAAAACCGACGTTGAATCTTCCACGCTCGGCGGCGTAAAAACGTACGCGCGCAAGATCTGGCTGGCGGGCCTGGGCGCCTACACCAAGGTCGGCCAGGAAGGCAGCGAGTACTTCCAGGAGTTGGTCAAGGCTGGTGAAGTCGTTGAAACCAAAGGTAAAAAGAACATTGCCGGAAAACTTGAAGCGGCCAACAGCGAACTGATTGAAGCCAGGGCCGACGTCAATACGTTCAAGGCCCGGGTCGAAATACAACTCGATAAAGTCGAGAAGGTATTCGACGCCCGTGTTGCAAGTGCCTTGAATCGTATCGGCATTCCGTCTAAACATGACGTTGAGGCACTCTCTGCCAAGCTCGATGAGCTGACGGCACTGCTCGAACGTGTGACGCGTAAACATTAAGGAGAACGGGATGGCTGGCAAAAAAACAACTGAAAAAGAAAGCAGCTCGTGGGCCGGGAAGATTGAAAAATATTCCCGCAAAATCTGGCTTGCTGGTTTAGGCGTGTACTCGAAGATCGACACTGACGGCAGCAAACTCTTCGAGTCCCTGGTTAAGGACGGCGAGAAGGCCGAAAAACTCACCAAGACGGCGGTCGGCAAACAAGTCGATGCGGCCAAGGACTCTGCCGAGTCCGCCAAGTCGCGAATGAGCGGCGTGAAGGATCGTGCACTGGGCAAGTGGGACGAACTGGAAGGAGCTTTCGACAAGCGCCTGAACAGCGCGATCTCCCGCCTGGGCGTGCCAAGCCGCAATGAAGTCAAGGCACTGCACAGCAAGGTCGACACCCTGACCAAGCAGATCGAAAAACTCACCGGCGCCAAGGTCGCACCGGTGGCGGCCAAGACTGCAGCGGCCAAGCCGGCCACCAAAACAGCAGCCAAGCCATTGGTCAAGGCAGCGGCAAAAACCGTCGCCAAACCTGCGGTGAAAGCCGCGGCCAAGCCTGTGGCAAAAACCGCTGCGGCCAAGCCTGCAGTCAAGGCGGCGGCCAAGCCGGTAGCGGCCAAAGCGGCAGCCAAGCCTGCCGCCAAGGCTGCGGCGAAACCTGCGGCAAAAACCGCGGCGGCCAAACCGGCAGCGAAGCCGGCGGCCAAGCCAGCAGTCAAGGCAGCGGCCAAGCCGGCAACAAAAGCGGCAGCCAAGCCTGCCGCCGCGAAGAAGCCTGCCGTGAAGAAAGCGGCAGCGCCAAAAGCAGCTGCACCCAAGGCACCGGCAGCCGTCGCAAATCCGGCTACCCCGACGAGTACGGCAAATTCCGTCTCGGCGCCGACCCCGGTGGTCAACCCGACTCCAGCGCCAGCTCCATCGACGCTTACCAGTCAGTCCTGATTTTTCAGGGCACACAAGAAAACGCCCGGCCTGCAAAGGTCGGGCGTTTTTTGATGGGTAGCAAAAGACCCTTGTGGGAGCGGGCTTGCTCGCGAAGGCGGTGTTCCAGTCACTATGATGTCGGCTGAGATATCGCTTTCGCGAGCAAGCCCGCTCCCACAGTTTGTTATTCGTGGTCTTCCAGATACCGCAACGCCAATCGTTCGGTCGCTACCTTGGCCGCCGGCAGCAGATGCGGGGCCACCAGCATCATGATCTGATAGACCACCAGCCGGCCCTCCCCTTCGCGATCAAGGATCCGCTGGTAGTCCAGCGAGAACAGCAACGTCAGGGTGATCTGTTCCACCAATTGCCCCAAGGCCTGGGTACCGCTGACCAGGAATCCCTGGGATTTGAGTTGCGCCAGCAGGGACGCCAGGGTCCGCTTCAGGGCATTGAGCAACTGGCGGATACCCTTGGCCAGTTTCGGTAGGCGCCCGGCCAGGTTCGACAGGTCCTGGAACAGGAACCGGTACTGGGCCAGGCGTTCGACAATCAGGTGCAGGAACAGCCAGTAATCTTCCGGTGCCAGTTGTGCGTCGGCGGGGGGATCCAGCAGCGGTGACAATTCTGCCTGGAAGCGCTCGAACAGCCCAAGGACAAGGGGTTCCTTGCCATGGAAGTGGTAATAGAGATTGCCGGGGCTGATGCCCATTTCATTGGCAATCTCCAGGGTAGAGACGTTCGGTTCGCCCTTTTCATTGAACAGATGCAGGGCGCATTCAAGGATGCGGTCGCGGGTTTTCATCCGGTTGTCTTAATGATGGAGTCGTGCCACGGCCGAGGGCTCGACCGTGGAGTGAGCGCTTCAGCGCACGCGTACATAGGTTCCGGGCGCGGCCTCCAGCGGTGGGTATTTGGCATTGCCCAGGGCCATCTGGGTTTCACGTCGGGTACCGGAGCGCGCCTGAATCCAGTCCAGCCACTGAGGCCACCAGCTGCCATCGACATGCTTGCCGTCGTAGTACCAGGCCCGTGGGTCGCCGCTCAGTTGCGGGTTCTCGACGTAATTGGCCTTGGGGTTGCCCGGTGGGTTGATGATGCTCTGGATATGGCCGCTGTTGGAGAGCACGAAGCGTCGCTCACCTCCTAATAGCAGCGTCGAACGATACACCGCGTCCCACGGGGTGATGTGGTCGTTTATACCGGCCACGCTGAAGCTGTCCACCGTCACCTTCTGCAGGTCGATCGGCGTGCCGCACACTTCCAGCGCCCCGGGGCGGGTCAGTGGGTTGTGCTTGAAGAGATCCAGCAGCTCGCCGTGATAGGCCGCCGGCAGTCGGGTGGAGTCGTTGTTCCAGTAGAGGATGTCAAAGGCTGGCGGCTCCTTGCCCAGCAGGTAGTTATTGATGAAGTAGTTCCACACCAGGTCGTTGGGCCGCATCCAGGCGAATACCCGGGCCATGTCACGGCCATCGAGGATGCCTTTCTGGTAGGACCGGCGCTTGGCGGCTTCGAGGGCCTGCTCGTCGAGGAACAGGGTGGCCGCGCTGTCGATCTCGCAGTCCAGCAGGCTCACCAGGTACGTAGCGCTGGCGACCCGGCGCAGTTGGCGTTTGGCTTGCAGATGGCCCTGCAGGGCAGCGATGGTCGTGCCGCCGGCACAGGCGCCCATCAGGTTGACCTCGCGGGCGCCGGTGATCGCCCGGCAGACGTTCATGGCTTCTTCGGTGGCCTCCACGTAGCTGGACAGGCCCCATTCGCGGTGGCGCACGTCCGGGTTGCGCCAACTGATGATGAACACCTGCAGGCCATTCTTCAGGGCGTATTGGACGACGCTGTTGGAAGGGGTCAGGTCGAAAACGTAGAACTTGTTGATCTGCGGCGGCACGATCAGCAACGGCTTGGCGTATTGTTTTTCGCTCATGGGGCGGTATTGGATCAGCTCCAGCAGTTCATTGCGGAACACCACCGCACCGGGCGTGATTGCCAGGGTCTTGCCGACCTCGAAGGCATGGGGCGTGATCTGCCGCGGCATTCCATCGTTGTGCAGCAGGTCGTCGACCAGGTGACTGATGCCGCGGATCAGGCTGGTGCCGCCGGAGTTGAAGAACTCCTTGACCGCCAGCGGGTTGAGCAAGGTGTTCGAGGGCGCCATGGCGTCGTTGAGCAAGGAGAAGGCGAAGTGCGCGCGTGCATGATCATCAGGGGTCATGTCGCAATCGTCGATCCAGCTCCTGACCTGTTTCTGCCAGGCCAGGTAGGCCTGCAGGCCGCGACGGTAGAAGGGGTTGAGCTCCCAGGTGGGATCGGCGAAGCGCTTATCCTTGGGATTGGTCGGGTGCAGGGTTTCCCCCAGCAGCACACGGCCCAATTGGCCGCCAAACTTCAACGCGTGGCGGGCACTGTTCACCGGATTGCGCAAACCGTAGGCGGCAACGTCGCGCAAGGTGGACAACAGGTCCTTGCCGCGCAGGCCGGTGACCGCACTTTGCACACTGATGAAGCTGGCAGGGGCTGGCGTGGAACCCTTCGCCGGTTTGTCGCGCATGAGTCAACTCCTTCATCATCAGGCTAAAAACAAACACACCGAACCAGACAACATAGTCGCTGTTTCGGAAGTTGCGCGTTCCGGCTTCCTGCCGGGCGCGATGAAGCTGTCAGCCGCTACCCTGCGGCGTAGGGCGCGGATGCATGACCGCACGCTGACGTTCCTCTTCCAGGAATTTCATGATGATGGGCGCCACGGCCTCGGCCCTGGTGATCAGGAAGAGGTGGCCGTCATCAATGATGTGCAACTGGGAGTTGGGAATGCGCCAGGCCAGCATGCGCATGTTGATCAATGGAATCAGCGGATCGTCGTCGCCGGCCAGGATCAGGGTCGGCTGATGGATCTTGTGCAGCCAGTGGATACTGGTCCAGCCCAGGCCGGCAAACAGTTGCCAGTAATACCCGAGCTTGCCCGCCGAGCGGACCCGGGCCGCATGGCTCGTCGCCAGGCTCGGGTCGCGGCGGAACGAGCCGCCATAGATCAGCGGCGCGATGCGCAGCACATGGGAGGGCTGCACGTAGCGCCGGGGGCTGGCCATCATCCACAGGACTTTCGGCTTGCCCGGCACCATCACCGCTCCGGCGGCCGTGGCCGCCAATATCAGCTTCTTGCAGCGCTCCGGGTAATCGTGGGCGAACTGCTGGGCCAGGGCACCGCCCCAAGACACACCGACCACGCTGACCTGCCCGTAGTCGAGGTAATCGAGCATGCGCGCGGCAAGCTTTGCCAGGCCGGGAAAGCGATAGGGACGGCTGGGTGTCGATGAACCGCCGACGCCGGGCACGTCGAAGGCGATGACTTCCAGGTCCGGGTCCAGGGCCTCGATGAACGGGAACACCAGCTCCAGGTTGGCGCCGATGCCGTTGAAAATCAGCAAGGGCGTCAAGTGAGGCTTGCCTGGGCGTACCGCGGTGCGCAAGGTCTGGCCATCCAGATCGACGGTACGGAAGATGTACGGTTGCGGCATGCTTCAAGCCCTAAGAGAGAGGGAGCGACAAGTTATGAGCTGCAAGCTGCAAGCTACAGGCGGCAGATCAGGCCGCTTGCAGCTTGGGGCTTGCAACTTGCAGCTATCGTTCATGCACGTAAGTACCGGGCGCCGCTTCACCTGCCACGTAGGTCTTGTTGCCCAGCACGGTAGGCGCCTTTTTCAGTTTGCCCGAGCGCTCGGCCTGCCAGGCTTGCCAGTGCAGCCACCAGGAGTCGGTGTGCTTGGTTGAGTTTTCCTGCCAGTCCTCGGCCTTGGCGGGCATGTCTTCACTGGTCATGTAGCGCGACTTGGGGTTGCCCGGCGGGTTGAGGATGCTCTGGATATGACCGCTGCTCGATAGCACGAAATCCACTTTGCCGCCGAACAGTTGCGCCGACTTGTAGCAGGACTTCCACGGCGTGATGTGATCGTTGGTGCCCGCGAGGGCAAAGATGTCGGCGGTGACCTGCTTGAGATCGATCGGTGTGCCGCACACTTCCAGTGCATTGGGCCGCGTCAACGGGTTGGTCTTGAACATTTCGATGAGATCGCCGTGGAACGCCGCCGGAAGCCTCGTGGTGTCGTTGTTCCAGAAGAGGATGTCGAATACCGGTGGCTCGTTGCCCAGCAGGTAGTTGTTGACCCAATAGTTCCAGATCAGGTCGTTGGGGCGCATCCAGGCGAAGACCTTCGCCATGTCGCGGCCTTCGAGCACACCCGCCTGGTAGGAATGACGCTTGGCGGCTTCGAGGGTCTGCTCGTCGACGAACAGCGCAACATCGGTGTCCAGGGTAGTGTCGAGCACGCTTACCAACAGGGTCAGGGCATTGACTTTCTTCTCGCCGAGCGCGGCGTAATGGCCCAGCAGCGCGGTGCAGGTGATGCCACCCGAGCAGGCCCCCAGCATGTTCACGTCCTTGCTGCCGGTGATGGCCGTGACCACGTCCACCGCTTCCTTGAGCGCCTCGATGTAGGTCGACAGGCCCCATTCGCGCTGCTCCTTGGTGGGATTGCGCCAGCTGATGATGAAGGTCTGCACATTGCTGCGCAGGCAGAAGCGCGCCAGGCTCTTGTCCGGGCTCAGGTCGAATACGTAGAACTTGTTGATCTGCGGCGGGACCACCAGCAGCGGCCGTTCATGGACCTGCTCGGTGATGGGGCGGTACTGGATCAGCTCCAGCACATCGTTGCGAAACACCACGGCGCCTTCGGTCACGCCCAGGCTCTTGCCGACTTCGAACGCGCCCATATCCACCTGGCTCGGCATTCCGCCGTTGTGTACCAGGTCCTTGGCCAGGTGGGACAGGCCGTCCAGCAGGCTTTTGCCGCCGGTTTCGAAGAAGCGTTTGACCGCCGCCGGGTTGGCCGCCGAGTTGGTCGGTGACATGGCCTCGGTCATCAGGTTGATCACGAAATGCCCACGGCTGATGTCCTGGGGAGGCAGATTGCTGTCATCGATCCAGGCGTGCAGTTCCTTGCGCCAGGCCAGGTAGGTCTGCATGTAGCGCTTGTAGAGCGGGTTCTGGCTCCACGCCGGATCGTTGAAGCGGCGGTCATCGGCGGCGGGTTGCAGCGCGGACTTGCCAAACAGGACGTTCTTGAGTTCGGCACCGAAATGGGCCACATGCCTGGCACTGTGCAGCGGTTGCTTGAGGGTCTGGGTCAGCACCATGCGAGCAGAGGCCAGCAGGTCTTTTCTGCGCAAGCCGACGACAGGATTCAACCCCAGGGTATTTTCCGAGGCCTGGTACTTCAGGTCATCGTTGTTCTTGTTGCTCATCTACGACGCTCCATTGTCAGACGAGTACCGGGGCCGTGCCATGACGCCACACAGCCAATACCAGGTACGCTGCTCGGGTGACCGTTAATTCCGCATCGTGGCCAATGAGGAAACATGTGCAAGGGAACTCGCAGGTTCCTTTGCAGGGAACTTGCCAGCTCCATTGGTTACCCGAGTTTAATTTTTTTCGCAAGCAGGCCAGTCATTGACCTTGCCGGGCGGACATTCAAGCAGATGAATCTAGAAAGTTCGCCCTAACGCGCCAACCCTTGAGCTAGAGCATCAGCTTGACGACGGACTCACTGGGGTCGCGGGTTTTTCCGGCGGCCTTGAGCTCGGCAAGATAATCGTTCCACAGTTCGTCCTGGCGCACGGCCAACTGGTACAGGTACTCCCAGGTGAACAGGCCACTGTCATGACCGTCGTCGAAGGTCAGTTTCAGTGCGTACTGGCCGGCGGGTTCGATCTTGGACAAACCGACGTTGAGCTTGCCGTACTGCAGGATGGGCTTGCCGTGGCCCTGGACCTCGGCGGAAGGCGAATGCACCCGCAGGAATTCAGCGGGCAGGTGGTACTCCTCGTCCGGCGCGTATTTCAGCGTCAGGGTCTTCGAGGCTTTGTGCAGGTTGATGGCGCTGGGGAGTTTGGTCATGAAAGCAGCTTAAAGCTACAAGCTACAAGCTACAAGCTACAAGCTACAAGCTACAAGCTACAAGCGGGAGCTAACCGACTTGCAGCTTGCAGCTCGAGGCTCACAGCTTCAGAGGATATACCGCGACAGATCTTCGTTCTGCGCCAATTCACCCAGGTGGCTGTTGACGTACTCGGCGTCGATGAGGATCGGTGCTTCGTCGTGTTTGCTCGCCAGGTCGCCGGCGCTGAACGACACTTCCTCGAGCAGGCGCTCAAGCAGCGTGTGCAGGCGGCGAGCACCGATGTTCTCGGTCTTCTCGTTGACCTGCCAGGCAATCTGCGCCAGGCGCTTGATGCCTTCGGGCGTGAACTCGATGTTCAGGCCTTCGGTCTTGAGCAGCGCGCAGTATTGTTCGGTCAGGGAGGCATGGGGCTCGCTCAGGATGCGTTCGAAGTCTTCCGGCGACAGTGCCTTGAGCTCCACGCGGATCGGTAGGCGACCTTGCAGTTCCGGCACCAGGTCACTGGGCTTGCTCAGGTGGAACGCACCGGAGGCGATGAACAGGATGTGGTCGGTTTTGACCATGCCCAGCTTGGTGTTGACCGTACAACCTTCGATCAGTGGCAGCAGGTCCCGTTGCACGCCCTCACGGGAGACGTCGGCACCGCCGACATTACCGCGCTTGGCAACCTTGTCGATTTCGTCGATGAACACGATGCCGTGCTGTTCGACGGCTTCCAGGGCCTTGGCCTTCAATTCTTCCTCGTTGACCAGACGGCTGGCTTCTTCATCGCGCACCAGTTTCAGCGCTTCCTTGACCTTGAGCTTGCGGCTTTTCTTCTTGCCCTTGCCCATGTTGGCGAACAGGTTCTGCAGCTGGTTGGTCATCTCTTCCATGCCTGGCGGCGCGGAAATATCGACGCCGGCCATTTCGGCCACCTCGATCTCGATTTCCTTGTCGTCCAACTGGCCTTCGCGCAGGCGTTTGCGGAACAGCTGGCGGGTGTTGGAGTCCTGGGTCGCGGCGGAATCGGCATTGAAGCCCATGCGCGCCGGTGGCAACAGGGCATCGAGGATGCGTTCTTCGGCCGCGTCTTCGGCGCGGTGGCGGACCTTGGTGATTTCCTGTTCGCGTAGCAGCTTGATAGCCGCGTCGGCCAGGTCGCGGATGATCGACTCGACGTCACGGCCGACATAGCCGACTTCGGTGAACTTGGTGGCCTCGACCTTGATGAACGGTGCGTTGGCGAGTTTCGCCAGGCGCCGGGCGATCTCGGTTTTACCGACACCGGTCGGGCCGATCATCAGGATGTTCTTGGGGGTCACTTCGACGCGCAGCTCTTCGGGCAGTTGCATCCGCCGCCAGCGGTTACGCAGGGCGATGGCGACGGCGCGCTTGGCATCGTCCTGGCCGATAATGTGGCGGTTGAGTTCGTGGACGATTTCGCGGGGAGTCATGGACATAGTAATTGGCGGTCCTCAAGCAAGAATGAGCCGGGGTACGGGCTTCATTCCGCGAGATCCTGCTCCTCAATGGTTTGGGTGTGGTTGGTGAAGACGCAGATATCGGCGGCGATGCCCAGGGCGGTCTCGACGATTTCACGGGCCGACAGCTCGGTCTTTTTCAGCAGGGCACTGGCGGCGGCCTGGGCGTAGGCGCCTCCGGACCCCATGGCGATCAGGCCATCTTCGGGCTCGACCACATCACCGTTGCCAGTGATGATCAGCGAGGCGTCCTTGTTGGCGACCGCGAGCATGGCTTCGAGGCGGCTGAGGGAGCGGTCGGTGCGCCATTCCTTGGCCAGTTCCACGGCGGCACGGATCAGATGGCCCTGGTGTTTTTCCAGCTGACCTTCGAAACGTTCGAACAGGGTAAACGCGTCGGCAGTGGCCCCGGCGAAGCCGGCGATGACCTGGCCGTGATATAGGCGGCGGACTTTCTTCGCATTGCCTTTCATCACGGTATTGCCCAGTGAAACCTGGCCGTCACCGCCCATGACGACTTTGCCGTGACGGCGGACTGAAACGATGGTGGTCAAGGGAAGAGTCTCCACGCAGCGGGGCGAAAATGCCCGGATGAAAACTCATATGGGGGTGGCGTGGGGTTTTTCAACTGTGGGGTGGGGTAGGGGACGAGCGGCATCTGGCCGTTTGTACTGATCGTTCCCACGCTCCGCGTGGGCATGCAGCCCGTGACGCTCCGCGTCACTGGACGCGGAGCGTCCCCTGAGGCGTTCCCACGCGGAGCGTGGGAACGATCAGTAAGCCACTAGCGGCTCTGGCGTTGTTGTAACAACAGGTTGCTGAAGCCGCTGCTGGCCAGTTGTTTCTGCGCCTTGGTCAGTTCCTCGCGGTTGCTGAACGGACCGACCATGACTCTGTACCAGGTTTCGTCCTTCACGGTTCCGGACTCCACCGACACGGATTGGCCCTGCAGGATGATCTGCGCCCGGACCTTATCGGCGTCGGCTTCCTTGCGGAACGAGCCGGCCTGCAGGAAGAACTTCGTCACCGGTGCAGCTTTCTGCACCGGTGGCGCCGGTGGCGGCGTGATCCCAGCCAGGGCGGCCTGGGCGCGGGCAGTGTCGATCTTCGCGGCTTCGGCCGGGGTGACCGGCGTGGCGGGCACTTGTGGCGTCGGCAGGGTCTTTTCCGGTACCGCATCGGGCGGCACGATGACTTCCGATTCCGGCAGCAGGGTATAGAAGTCGTATTTCGGCTTCACCGGTTGCGCCGGGCTCGGCGGGGTCTTGTTGGCCTCGGCGATGCGTGTGGCTTTCTGCTGCTCTTGCTTGACACGCTTGACGTCATCGCCCTGGCCCGGCTCCAGTTTCATCAGAAACACGATGAAGGCGCCGACGCTCAGGCCGATCGCCATCCACAACCAGCCCGGAATCGGTTTCTTGGCCGGGGGCTGGTAACGACTGGCGCCGCGTTTGGGTGCAGGTTTTTTCTTGGCGGCCAACTTACATGCGCTCCAGCGTTTCCAGGCCCAGCAGTTCCAGGCCTTGCTTGAGTGTGCGTCCGGTCAGCGCGGCGAGGCGCAGGCGGCTCTGCATTTGCTCCGGGGTGTCGGCGCTGAGGATCGGGCAGTTCTCGTAGAAGCTGGAGAACAGCCCGGCCACGTCATACAGATAGGCGCACAGGGTGTGGGGTGTGCCCTTGTCGGCGACGTTGTTCAGCACTTCGCCGAACTGCGCCAGCCGCGCGGCCAGTTCCTGTTCGTGAGCGGCCTGCAGGACAATCCGGCCCTCCACTTCCTCGAAGCTTTTGCCAAGCTTGCGGAACACACCGGCCACGCGGGTGTACGCATACAGCAGGTACGGCGCGGTATTGCCTTCGAAATTGAGCATCAGGTCGAAGTTGAAGCTGTAGTCACTGGTGCGGTGCTTGGACAGGTCGGCGTATTTCACCGCGTCGATGCCCACGACCTTGGCGATCTGGCGCAGCTCTTCCTCGGCCAGGTCCGGGTTCTTGCCCTTGACCAAGGTGTAAGCACGTTCCTGGGCCTCGGTCAGCAGGTCAATCAGCTTCACGGTGCCGCCGTCGCGGGTCTTGAACGGACGGCCATCGGCGCCGTTCATGGTGCCGAAGCCCATGTGCTCCATTTCCATCGGGCGCGGCACGAAGCCGGCCAGGCGGGCCACTTCGAACACTTGCTGGAAGTGCAGGGCCTGGCGCTGGTCGACGAAGTACAGGACCCGATCCGCCTTCAGCACGCCGTTGCGATAGCGCACGGCCGCCAGGTCGGTGGTGGCGTAGAGGTAGCCGCCGTCGGCCTTGACGATGATCACCGGCAGCGGTTCGCCGTCGGCGGTCTTGAACTGGTCGAGGAACACGCACTGGGCGCCATTGCTCTCTACCAGCATGCCCTTGGCCCGAAGGTCGTTGACCACGTTGATCAGGTCGTCGTTGTAGGCACTTTCGCCCATCACGTCGGCCATGGTCAGCTTGACGTTCAGCAACTCGTAGATTTTCTGGCAGTGGGACAGGGAGATGTCCTTGAACCTGGTCCACAGGGCCATGCATTCGGCATCGCCGGCCTGCAGCTTGACCACCAGGCCGCGGGCGCGGTCGGCGAACTCCGGCGATTCATCGAAGCGTTGCTTGGCGGCGCGGTAGAAATTCTCCAGGTCCGACAGTTCGTCGCTGGTAATCGGGTTTTCCTGCAGATAGGCCATCAGCATGCCGAACTGGGTGCCCCAGTCGCCGACGTGGTTCTGTCGGATCACGGTGTCGCCGAGGAATTCCAGGACCCGGGCCACGCCATCGCCAATGATGGTCGAGCGCAGGTGGCCGACGTGCATTTCCTTGGCGAGGTTCGGCGCGGACAGGTCGACCACGGTGCGCTGCAACGGGCCGGCCTTGCGTACGCCGAGGCGTTCATCGGCCAGGGCAGCGTCCAGGCGCGAGGCCAGGGCCTGGGTGTTCTGGAAAAAGTTGATGAACCCGGGGCCGGCGATGTCTGCCTTGGTGACGTTTTCGTCAGCCGGTAGCGCGGCGATGATCTTCTCGGCCAGGTCCCGTGGTTTCATGCCGGCCGGCTTGGCCAGCATCATCGCGATGTTGCTGGCGAAGTCGCCGTGGGTCTTGTCGCGGGTATTTTCGACCTGAATCGCCGGCGACAGGCCTTCTGGCAACACACCTTCAGCGACGAGTTGGGTGATGGCTTGCTGGATGAGCTGGCGAATGGTGTCTTTCATGGTCTTCTCTTTCAACCGCAGGCGCGGCGGCGCTTCGATGCGCTGGTGGAAAAACTGGGCATTATCCGTGGGGAAGACGGGCTTGCCAACTGTAGCGGGTCGGTTGGGGCGTGCGGTGACCATTCTTGCTGGCCTGGATGTATGCGATCCACCTGTGGGAGATTCTATGGTGCAGGGCTAGCCCCTAAATGCCTTTTGGTAAATATTCGCTCTGGTTCTTCAACAGAGCGAATACCACTCGGGCAAGCT
>NZ_VIUG01000016.1:0-124265 GCF_007828255.1 Pseudomonas sp. SJZ078
ATGGGCATAAAAAATCCGATACCAGAGGACTGGTATCGGATTTTCTAGAAAGCCCGGCTTGGACTCAAATGCTTAAGTGAACAGCATTACGGCTTGAGCCGGGGTTCTCTTATTTCAACAGGTGAAACGCGCAAAGGTTCAACCGTTCTGGCGAATACCTGCCACCAACCAAGGCTGGTTTTCGCCCTGGGCACGCTCCATGTTCCAGCTTTCGCTGAAGGCTTCGCCCTGGTCGAAGCGAGAGTCCTTCGAGACACCGCTGAAGGTCAGAGTGGCGATGGTCTTGTCGGCGCGATCATCGACACCGTCCAACTGCACCTGAAGGTTGTCGATGTAGGTGGACTGGTAGCCATCACCCAGGTCAGCACGTTCGCGCTTGAGGAACTCCAGCATTTGCGGGGTCACGAACTCGGCGATCTTGTCCATCTCGTTCGCGTCCCAATGTTGCTGCAGGGAGTGGAAGTGGGTGCGCGCGGCCTCGACGAAGTTCTTTTCGTTGAACCAGGCGGGGGCATTGATCACCGGACGGGCGGCCACTGGAGCTGCCGAACCGCCGAAGATCGAGCCACCGGCAGGTTGCTGGTTGAAGGTTTCACGCTGCATCGGCGCATGACCGGCCGGAGCGTACTGCTCCTGCTGTTTGCGACGACGGGCGGCAATGAAGCGGAACACCAGGAAGGCAATGACTCCCAGGATCAGGATGTCGAAGATCTGCATGCCCTGGAAGCCGCCACCCATGAACATGGAGGCCAGCAGGCCGCCGGCGGCGATGCCGGCCAGGGGGCCGAGCCAGCGCGAAGCACCGCCGGCCTTGGTGGCAGCGCCAGCGGCACCGGCTGCGCCTGCGGTGGCGGCAGTCGGACCGGCTGCCGAAGACGGTGCCATCTGGCTGGTCTGGTGAGTCGGGGCTGCACCCGCACTTTTACCACCGCCAAAGCGCTTGGCGGCATTGGCGTCGATGGCCATCGTCAGGCCGATGCACAACGCCATGGCGATGCTCAGAAAACGTTTCATATAAAGGCATTCCCATTTGTGAGTAGCACGCGCGCCATGTTGCACAGGTGAACTGTTGCTGGCTAGCGTCAGAGTGTTTCGGGCTTTTGCGTGACAGCTTAGGTTCAGCTTCAGAGGCGCAAGAGGGCCTGTTCGCTTTGGGCTGTAGGAAAGGGGGACAAGTTCTATCGGAAAGCAGCCAGGTGCTGAAAGGTCATTGTGGGAGCGAGCCTGCTCGCGATGGCGGTGAATCAGGCAACATTGATGTTGGCTGACATTACGCTATCGCGAGCAGGCTCGCTCACACATGAAGTCTCGGGAAATCCTTCTAGATCGCCTCGAGCTTGGCGTACCCCAGCATCAGCCATTTGCTGCCTTCGCTGAAATTCACCTGCACCCGGGCCTGGGCGCCGGCGCCTTCGAAATTGAGGATCACGCCATCGCCGAACACCGAGTGGCGCACGGCCTGGCCGAGGCTGAAGCCGGTCTCCGGGATGTCGCTGCCGCCGAACAGGCTGCTGGTGCCGTGCTGCTGGCTGCCACCGAACGGACGGCTGACACTGTTGGACAGGCGCACTTCCTGGATCAGGCCTTTCGGCACTTCACGTACGAAGCGCGACACCTTGTTGTAGGTCTCGCTGCCATACAAACGTCGGGTTTCGGCGTAGGTCAACACCAGGTTCTGCATCGCACGGGTAATGCCGACATAGGCCAGGCGGCGTTCCTCTTCCAGGCGCCCCGGTTCTTCCAGGCTCATCTTGTGGGGGAACAGGCCCTCTTCCATGCCCACCAGGAACACATAGGGGAATTCCAGGCCCTTGGCGCTGTGCAGGGTCATCAACTGGATGCTGTCTTCGTGTTCCTCGGCCTGGGTGTCGCCGGCCTCCAGGGAGGCGTGGCCGAGGAAGGCCGACAAGGGCGACAGGTCCGCGTCTTCTTCGGTGTTCTCAAAGTTGCGGGCGGCGCTGACCAGTTCCTCGAGGTTTTCTACCCGGGCCTGTCCTTTCTCGCCTTTTTCCGCTTCGTGATAGGCAATCAGGCCGGACTGCTCGATGACCGTCTGGGTCATCAAGTGCAGCGGCATCTCCGCGCATTTGGCGGCCAGGTCCTCGATGAGGTCCATGAAAGCCTTCAGAGCACCGGCGGCACGCCCGGTCACGCCCTTGTTGGTCACCAGCTGGCGCATGGCTTCCCACATGGATACGTGGCTGTGGCGTGCATGATCGCGGATCGCTTCGACGGTTTTCTCGCCGATGCCCCGGGTTGGTACGTTGATCACCCGTTCCAGGGCTGCGTCGTTGCCACGGCCTTCCAGCAGGCGCAGGTAGGCCATGGCGTTCTTGATTTCGGCGCGCTCGAAGAAACGTTGGCCGCCATAGATGCGGTACGGGATCCGCTCGCGCAACAATGCTTCTTCCAATACCCGCGACTGGGCGTTGGAGCGATACAGGATGGCGATGTCGCTGCGGGCCAGGCCGGTCTTCAGCGCGCTCTCGATGGTTTCCACCACGTAGCGGGCTTCATCGTGTTCGTTGAAGGCGGCATAGAGGTTGATGGCTTCGCCTTCACTGCCGTCGGTCCACAACTCCTTGCCCAGGCGCCCGGTGTTGTTGGCGATCAGGGCGTTGGCGGCCTTGAGGATACCGGCAGTGGAGCGGTAATTCTGTTCCAGGCGGATCACTTCGGCGTCAGGAAAATCCGCCGAGTATTGATGAATGTTCTCGATCTTGGCACCGCGCCAGCCGTAGATCGACTGATCGTCGTCGCCCACCACCATCAGGCTGTCGCCGCCTTTGGCCAGCAGGCGCAACCAGGCGTATTGCACGGCGTTGGTGTCCTGGAACTCGTCCACCAGCACATGGCGGAAACGCTTCTGATAGTGCGCCAGCAGCCCTGGATGGTCACGCCAGAGGTCCAATGCCCGCAGCAGCAGTTCGGAAAAGTCGATGACCCCGGCGCGCTGGCACGCGGCCTCGTAGGCTTCGTAGATGCTGCGCATGGTCGCCAGGAACAGGTCGCCGCTGGCCTGGATGTGTTGTGGACGCAGACCTTCGTCCTTCTGGCCGTTGATGAACCATTGGGCCTGGCGGGCCGGCCAACGCTGTTCGTCGAGCCCCAGCTCGCGGATCACCCGCTTGACCAGCCGCTGCTGGTCGTCGCTGTCCAGGATCTGGAAGGTCTGGCTCAGGCCGGCTTCCTGCCAATGGGCCCGCAACAGGCGGTGCGCCAGGCCGTGGAAGGTGCCGACCCACATGCCGGCCGGGTTGATGCCCATCAATTGCTCGATGCGGTGGCGCATCTCGGCAGCGGCCTTGTTGGTGAAGGTCACTGACAGGATCGAATGGGGCGAGGCGTTCTCGACCTGGATCAACCAGGCGATACGGTGCACCAGCACCCGGGTTTTACCGGAACCGGCACCGGCCAGGACCAACTGTCGACCCACGGAGGCCGCTACGGCCTGGCGTTGGGCATCGTTGAGGGAGTTCAGCAGAAGGGAGAGATCATCGCGCATCGGCGCATTCTAGGGTGCGGCGCCACCCCGGGCAAACCAAGCTTTGCCTCAGCCGATAAAAAGACCGATTGGGATGACTGGTAAGTCATGGGCGCAAGCACCGACGAAGCATGCTCGAAGCGCTCGGCGTCCAACGAAATAGCGACATTTTTAGATATTTTTGTGATCGGGAACAGTGTGGGATGGCCCCTGGCTTGTGTATGCTCGGTGCTCGTTTCGGGTTCTCCGTGCCCCCAAGAACAAGAACACTGCCTATGACCCTCAATTCCGATCTGGCGGGCCCCTGTGTGGAGCCGCGGGTCATCTGCAAGCAGTACGCCACGGAGATGGCTGTAGAGCGTACACGGTTGCTGTACCAGGGCTCGCTGCTGCCCACATTGTTCATGCTGGTCAACGGCCTGGTCTGTGCCGCCCTGTTGTGGGAGCCGTCGCGCTATGTCCTGGTCAGTGTATGGCTGATCTGGCTGTTGTCGCTGGTGGCCCTGCGGGTGATACAGGTAGCCGCCTTCGATTCGGCGATACCCAGCCGCCAGGCGCACCCGATCTGGTTGCGCATGTTCCTGCTCGGTTCGGCGATGACTGGGCTGACGCTGGCCGGTGCCGGCATTGCCCTGGTCCCAGCCGACAGCTTCCAGCAACAAGCCTGGGTGTTTGGCCTGATTGGCGCAGCCACCCTGTCGGCCAGTGTTGCCTATGCCGTGAGCCTCCCAGCCTTTCTGTCCTTTACCTTGCCCTGCCTGTTGCCGGCCATCGGCTTCCTTTTCTGGGGTGGTGACGAACAGCAGCGCGGATGGGGTTGGCTCGGCCTGGTGGTGCTGGTGTCCCTGAGCGTGGTGGCCTGGCAGGTCAATCGCCTGATGCAAAGCGGCATGCTGCGACGTTTTCAGAATCAGGCGCTGATCGAGCACCTGCAACAGACGCAAATCCGCAGTGCCCAGCTTAACGGGGCCCTGGGACGGGAAGTCGAACAGCGTCGTCTAGCCGAGGAACAACTGCGTGCGGCCCAGGTGAGTCTCGAGGCACGGGTCGCCCAGCGTAGCCTCGAACTGCAGGCAGCCAGCCAAGCCTTGAGCAAGAGCGAGGCGCGCCTGGCTCTGGCGCTCAAGGCCAGTGAGCTGGGGCTATGGGACTGGAACCTGCAGACCGATGAAGTCCATCACACCCAGCTCAAGGAACTGCTGGGCCTGGAGCCGGAATACATCACGGCAATGCTCAGCCACCTCACGCCACGCTTGCACCCTCAAGACCTGCCGGCGCTCAAGCGCGCCCTGGTCGAACACCTCAAGGGTCGCAGTGAGGACTACCAGATCGAGTACCGCATCCGCCACGGCGATGGCCACTGGGTCTGGATTGAAGACCGTGGCCGGGCCGTGGAGCGCAGCGCCAGCGGCCGTGTATTGCGCATGGTCGGTACCCGAAGAAACATCAGCGTCAGCAAGGAACTGGAACAGCAGCGGCAACTGGCGGCCACGGTGTTCGAGGCCGCCAGCGAAGGCATCGTGATCTTTGACCCCCACTACGCGCTGCTCGCCGCCAACCAGGCATTCACGCGGATTACCGGTTTCAACGTCGAGGACATGCTGGGGCGCAACGTCGTCGACCTGCCGTGCAGCCGCGATGCGCGCCGGCACTATCCGGTCATTCGCCAGGCACTCAAGCAGGACGGCACCTGGCAGGGTGAACTGGTGGAGGCGCGGGCCAATGGCGAGTTGTATCCGCAATGGCTGCAACTGAGCATCGTGCGGGATTCTCGGGGAAGCGTCAGCCACATCGTAGGCTTTTTCGCCGATCTATCGGCCAGGCGCGAATCTGAGGAGCGGATGCGCTATCTCACTCATTACGACGAGTTGACCGGACTGGCGAATCGCTCGTTGTTCCGCGAACGCCTTCAGGAAGCGCAACAACGGGTGCGTCAGGGAGGGCGTCGCAGCCTGGCCTTGCTGCACATCGACCTGGACCGCTTCAAACTGCTCAATGACAGCCTCGGTCATGACATTGCCGACCAGTTGTTGCAGAAAATGGCCCGGCGCCTGATCAATGCCCTGCCGGAGGCCAACACCATCGCCCGGCTGTCCGGCGATGAGTTCGCGGTGCTGTTCGATGCCTATGGCAATCTCTCAAGCCTGGCGCGCATGGCAACCCGTTTGTCCGCCAAGTTGCGATTGCCACAGACCATCGAAGGTCACGAGCTGGTGGTCAGCGCCTCCATCGGCATCAGCCTGTTGCCCGACAATGCGCGGGATATTTCCACGCTGGTCAGCCAGGCGAACATGGCCATGCAACATGCCAAGCATCTGGGTGGCAACAACTTCCAGTTCTACACCGACAGCCTCCAGGCCAGTACCCTGGAGCGTCTGCAGCTGGAGAACCAACTGCGCAAGGCCCTGGAAGAACAACAGCTGAAGGTTTTCTACCAGCCCAAACTGTGCCTGGCGAGCGGTCGTCTGAACGCGGCGGAAGCGCTGGTGCGCTGGGACCATCCGGCCATGGGCCGGGTGCCGCCGGGACATTTCATCGGCCTCGCCGAGGAGACCGGGCTGATCGGGCCCATTGGCGAATTCGTGCTGCGCCAGGCTTGTTGGCAAGCGTGCGAATGGCAGCGCCAGGGGCTTGCACCGATCCGGGTGTCGGTGAATCTGTCGGTGCATCAGTTGCGCCAGGGCAAACTCGTCAGCCTCGTGCGCCAAGTGCTGGAAGAAACCGGCCTGGCTCCCGAATACCTGGAGCTGGAACTCACCGAGAGCCAATTGCTCGACAGCGTCGAGCACATCATCGCCACCTTCCAACAGTTGCGCGACCTCGGGGTCAAGCTGGCGATCGACGACTTTGGTACCGGCTATTCGTCCCTGAGTTACCTCAAGCGCATCCCGGTGGATTACGTGAAGATCGACCAGGCGTTCATCCGTGGGCTGGAGGAGGGGGGCGAGGACGCGGCCATCACCCGGGCGATCATCGCCATGGCCCATGGGCTATCGCTCAAGGTGGTGGCCGAAGGTGTCGAGCGGCCGGGGCAGCTCGAATTCCTGAAAGCCGAACGTTGCGACGAACTCCAGGGCTATCTCATCAGCCGTCCCGTCGAGGCCGAGGATCTGGCAGCCTTGCTGCGGGCCAATGAAGACGGTTTATAGCGCCTGACTGCTACATGGCGTGCATACGGCATGAAATCTGGACATCGAGTTACGTATTGGGCGGGCAAAAAGGCAATTCCTGTAGTATAACTACAAACTTGCTACATCCCGGCCATCGCCAATAACAAGAGTCCAGCCCCTTGAACCTGTTGCAACACATCGCCCAATCACGCCACCTGCTGCGCAAATCGGAACTGAAAGTCGCCGATCACGTACTGCTTGATCCTGCGGCCGTGATGCACAGTTCCATGGCCGATCTTGCCCACAGCGTCGGCATCAGCGAACCGACCATCGTGCGCTTCTGCCGCGCCATCGGTTGCTCCGGTTTCCAGGACCTGAAACTCAAGCTGGCGCAAAGCCTGGCGGCCGGCGCGAGCTTCGGCCAGTTTGCGATCCATGAAGACGATTCGGTTGCCGACTACAGCCTGAAGATCTTCGACACCACCCTGCACACCCTCATGGAGGTTCGCGAGAAGCTCGATCCGGTGGCGCTGCAAAAAGCGGTCACGGCCATGTCCCAGGCCCAGCGTGTGGAGTTCTACGGCTTTGGCGCGTCGGGCGCGGTGGCGGCCGATGCACAGCACAAGTTCTTCCGGCTGTTGCTCACCGCGGCCGCCTATTCCGATCCGCACATGCAGGCCATGTCGGCGGTCACCCTGAAGCCCACCGATGTCGCGATCTGCATTTCCCAGTCGGGGCGCTCCAAGGATCTGTTGATCACCGCCAACCTGGTCCGCGAGAGCGGCGCCTCGCTGATTACCCTGTGTCCGAGCCAGACGCCGTTGGCCGAACTCTCGACAGTGAACCTGGCCATCGACGTGCACGAAGACACCGAGATCTACACGCCGCTGACCTCGCGCATCGCTCACCTGGTGGTGATCGATGTGCTGGCGATGGGCGTTGCCATGGCGCGCGGGCCGAGCCTGGTCAACCACCTCAAGAGCGTCAAGCGCAGCCTTCGCAGCCTGCGGCTGTCGCCCAAGTCGGTGAAGGCGCTGGATGACTGAAGCTGCAAGCCATGAGTCGCAAGCTACAAGAGGGCTTGTCAGCTGAAAGCAACATTCATCGTTCTGTAACCCTCGCGTTGCCAAACCGTCATCCCGCGCCTGCATCGTAAAGCTCCCGTATACGTCTTGGGAGTCTCGACATGACCCAGTCCTACGAAGAGCGCAGCGCCGTCAAAACCCGTCGTCAACAGGAAGACCAGCGCCGCATGGCGTTTCGTCGTGCGATCGAAGACCGTTATGAGCAGCGCCAGCTCCTGGCGGAAATCAGCGAATACCCCGACATCACAGAATTCAACTATTGGCAGGCAACGCCGGCGGCTTCCCGTCGAAACGCCCAACCAGGCCACTGATCTGAGCCCGTTCGCCACGCACGAACGCCAGGAAGGCGTGGGCCACCGGCGACAAGCGTTTCGCCCTGGCCTGTACCAGGCACCAACTGCGGTACAGCGGCAACTCCTCGACCGGCAACTCGATGAGTGCGCCGGACGACAATTCCCGGCTCACGGCGTGGCGCGTCAACAGCGCCACGCCCAGCCCCGCCACCACGCACTCGCGCTGGGCCTCCGCTGACGCCACTTCCAGTGTCTGGGTGAAATGCACCCGTTTCTCCTTGAAGTACTCCTCGCAGGCCAGCCGCGTGCCTGATCCCGGCTCGCGCAGCAGCAACGTATACGGCTCCAGATCCTGCAAGCGCAGCGGGCCCATGTGGCACAACGGATGATCCGGCGGCGCCACGGCCACGATTGGATTGTTGAGGAAGGGCAGGAACTCCAACCCCATGTCCTGAGGGACCATGGACATGATCACCAGGTCGTCCCGGTTGTCCGAGAGGCGACGGATCACTTGCCCGCGATTGACCACCGTGAGGCTCAGGTTGACCTCCGGGTGCTGGCGCTTGAACGCGGCGAACAGGTGCGGCACGAAATATTTGGCGCTGGACTCCACCGCCAGCTTCAGTTGACCTTGCAGCGAACCCTGCATGTCCGACAGTTGCATGTCGAGGTTTTCCAGGCGCCCGAAAATGTCGCGGCTGGCCCGTTGCAGGGCTTCAGCGGCTTCGGTCATGTAGAGCTTCTTGCCAACATATTCAAACAGCGGTTGGCCAATCAGCTCTTCCAGGGATCGAATCTGTAGGCTGACGGCCGGCTGCGTGAGAGACATTTCATCGGCTGCGCGGCTGTAGGACCTCAGGTCGCACACTTCGTTGAAAATCTGCAGTTGGCGCAATGTCATACGCATCAATGACTTACGCATCCTTTAGGCACCCTGGTTCGAATTTGATGGTGAAACTATAAGTCTTTGCTTATGCCTGACCCAATAAATATTCATTTTTGTTAATCAACGCCCGGGACTAGTGTGGTGCTGCGACCAACTGTTACATCTGGTCACGCGTCGGCCTGAACCTCAGGCCGTGGTATCACCGGCTCAAGGGAACCTCCAATTGATAAAAAAGATCTTGATCGCCAACCGTGGTGAGATTGCCGTCCGCATCGTGCGTGCTTGCGCCGAGATGGGCATTCGCTCGGTCGCGGTCTATTCCGACGCTGATCGCCATGCTCTGCATGTCAAGCGCGCGGATGAGGCCCACAGCATCGGCGCTGACCCGCTGGCCGGCTACCTCAACCCGCGCAAATTGGTGAACCTGGCTGTCGAAACCGGCTGCGATGCCTTGCATCCCGGCTATGGCTTTCTTTCAGAAAACGCCGAGCTGGCGGACATCTGCGCCGAACGCGGTATCAAATTCATTGGTCCGGCGGCAGAAGTCATTCGCCGCATGGGCGACAAGACCGAAGCGCGGCGCAGCATGATCAAGGCCGGCGTGCCGGTCACGCCGGGTACCGAAGGCAACGTGTCGGGCATCGAAGAGGCCTTGGCCGAGGGCGACCGGATCGGTTACCCGGTGATGCTCAAGGCCACATCCGGCGGCGGTGGTCGGGGTATCCGCCGCTGCAACAGCCGCGAAGAACTGGAACAGGCTTTCCCGCGGGTCATCTCCGAGGCCACCAAGGCGTTCGGTTCGGCGGAGGTGTTCCTGGAAAAGTGCATCGTCAATCCCAAGCACATCGAAGCGCAGATCCTGGGTGACAGTTTCGGCAACGTGGTGCATCTGTTCGAACGGGATTGCTCGATTCAGCGGCGCAACCAGAAGCTGATCGAAATCGCCCCCAGCCCGCAACTGACGCCCGAGCAGCGCGCCTACATCGGCGATCTGTCGGTGCGCGCCGCGAAGGCCGTGGGCTATGAGAATGCCGGCACCGTGGAGTTCCTGCTCGCCGAGGGCGAGGTGTACTTCATGGAAATGAACACTCGGGTGCAGGTGGAGCACACCATCACCGAAGAAATCACCGGTATCGACATCGTTCGCGAGCAGATCCGCATTGCCTCCGGACTGCCGCTGTCGGTCAAGCAGGAAGACATCCAGCACCGTGGCTTTGCCTTGCAGTTCCGGATCAACGCCGAGGACCCGAAGAACAACTTCCTGCCCAGCTTCGGCAAGATCACCCGCTACTACGCCCCGGGTGGCCCCGGCGTGCGCACCGATACGGCGATCTACACCGGCTACACCATTCCACCGTTCTACGATTCGATGTGCCTGAAGCTCGTGGTCTGGGCGTTGACCTGGGAAGAAGCCATGGACCGAGGCCTGCGTGCCCTGGATGACATGCGCCTGCAGGGGGTCAAGACCACTGCCGCGTACTACCAGGAAATCCTGCGTAACCCGGAATTCCGCAGCGGCCAGTTCAACACCAGCTTCGTCGAAAGCCACCCTGAACTGACCAATTACTCGATCAAGCGCAAACCCGAAGAGCTGGCCCTGGCCATCGCCGCCGCCATCGCCGCCCACGCAGGCCTATAACAACAGCGGCGAGCTGTGAGCTACAAGCTTCAAGTAAGAGCGGGTCAGCTTTTACTTGTAGCTTGCGGCTCGAAGCTTGCAGCTATGAGGAGTTCCGAATATGTCCAAGAAGATCTTTGTTACCGACACAATCCTGCGCGACGCCCACCAATCGCTGCTCGCCACCCGCATGCGCACCGAAGACATGCTGCCCATCTGCGACAAGCTCGACAAAGTCGGTTATTGGTCGCTGGAAGTCTGGGGCGGCGCGACATTTGACGCCTGCGTGCGTTTCCTGAAAGAAGACCCGTGGGAGCGCCTGCGCCAACTGCGCGCCGCGCTGCCCAACACCCGTCTGCAAATGTTGCTGCGCGGCCAGAACCTGTTGGGCTATCGCCATTACAGCGATGACGTGGTCAAGGCATTCGTGGCCAAGGCCGCGGTCAACGGCATCGATGTGTTCCGTATTTTCGATGCGATGAACGATGTGCGTAACCTGCGCGTGGCCATCGAGGCGGTGAAGGCTGCAGGCAAGCATGCCCAGGGCACCATCGCCTACACCACCAGCCCGGTGCACACCATCGACGCTTTCGTGGCCCAGGCCAAACAAATGGAAGCCATGGGTTGCGACTCGGTGGCGATCAAGGACATGGCCGGTTTGCTGACCCCATACGCCACCGGCGAACTGGTGAAAGCCTTGAAGGCCGAGCAATCGTTGCCGGTGTTCATCCACTCCCATGACACCGCCGGCCTGGCCGCGATGTGCCAGCTCAAGGCTGTCGAGAACGGCGCCGACCACATTGACACCGCCATTTCCAGCTTCGCCTGGGGCACCAGCCACCCTGGCACCGAATCGATGGTCGCGGCCCTCAAGGGCAGCGAGTTCGACACCGGCCTGGACCTGGAGCTGCTGCAGGAGATCGGCCTGTATTTCTACGCCGTGCGCAAGAAGTACCACCAGTTCGAAAGCGAATTCACGGCGGTGGATACCCGCGTCCAGGTCAACCAGGTGCCGGGCGGAATGATCTCCAACCTCGCCAACCAGTTGAAAGAGCAAGGCGCACTCAACCGCATGAACGAAGTGCTGGCGGAAATCCCGCGGGTGCGCGAAGACCTCGGCTTCCCGCCGTTGGTCACGCCGACCTCGCAGATTGTCGGTACCCAGGCCTTTTTCAACGTGCTGGCCGGCGAACGCTACAAGACCATTACCAATGAGGTGAAGCTCTACCTGCAAGGCGGTTACGGCAAGGCACCGGGCGAAGTGAACGAGAAGCTGCGTCGCCAGGCTATCGGCAGCGAAGACGTGATCGATGTACGTCCGGCCGATCTGCTCAAGCCGGAAATGACCAAGCTGCGCGGCGAGATCGGCGCACTGGCCAAATCCGAAGAAGACGTGCTGACTTACGCCATGTTCCCGGACATCGGACGCAAGTTCCTGGAAGAGCGCGAAGCCGGCACCCTGACACCGGAAGTGCTGCTGCCGATCCCTGAGGCGGGCAGCGTGAGTTCGGCGGGCGGCGAAGGTGTACCGACCGAGTTCGTTATCGACGTTCACGGCGAAACCTACCGCGTCGACATCACCGGCGTCGGCGTCAAGGCCGAAGGCAAGCGTCACTTCTACCTGTCCATCGATGGTATGCCGGAAGAAGTGGTGTTCGAACCGCTCAATGAATTCGTCAGCGGCGGCAGCAGCAAGCGCAAGCAAGCCTCTGCACCTGGCCACGTCAGCACCACCATGCCGGGCAACATCGTCGATGTGCTGGTCAAGGAAGGCGACGTGGTGAAGGCCGGCCAGGCCGTGCTGATCACCGAAGCCATGAAGATGGAGACCGAAGTACAGGCGGCCATCGCCGGCAAGGTCACCGCCATTCATGTGGCCAAGGGCGACCGGGTCAATCCGGGCGAGATCCTGATCGAGATCGAAGGCTGAGCTGACTGCCTCGATACAACGCTTTAACCTCGGGGGGGCATGTGCTCCCCTTTTTTTTGTGCACTGCTAGCCTGATGTCGCCTTTGTGGGGCTTGCTCGCGAAGACGTCAGCACATCCAACCTTCATGTTGCCTGTTACATCGCTTTCGCGAGCAAGCCCGCTCCCACAGAGGCGGCGTTACCCCAAGATCTCAGAACATCATCCGCCAGTGTCCCATCAACGCCTGGCTACGGTTGTCATTGCCGGTTTCACCGCTATAGCCCAGGCCCAGCGTGTGCCAGGGCGAAACAGCCAGGTCCAATCCCGCTTCGACGAGCAGGCTGTCGCGGTCCAGCTCGGTGCCTTCCACCCGATAGGTATTGCCGCCGCTCACCAGGTCCTGGCGAGAACGGCCGGTGACGTTGCCGTAGAGGTGTTTCCAGCCGACATTCAGGCGGGGCGTCCATTGCATACCGCGATCCAGGACAAAAGGTCGGGCGAGGCGCAGGCCCAAGTTGCTGCTGTACGCGTCCTGGGTCTGGCCATGGACTTTCAACGCAGCGTCCCCGCCGTTTTCCTGATAGCGGTCACGTTGATAACGTTGGTAACCCAGATGGACATAGGGTTCGACCTCGACATGAGCGAGATCGAAGCGGTAGCCCATCTGCCCAAAGACCTGCTGCGTATTGGCGTCGTAGCGACCCCTGAGGCGATCACTGAAACCGTTGAAGGCCACGTGACGTTTGGTACTGCCGTCATGGTCGCCATAAACGGCACCCAGGCGCAACGCCAGCGGGCCATCCTGGCGCAGGGCGTATGCGCCCAGGTACCAGCTGTCGAGTCCGCCGTCGAAGCGGTGGCCATCCAGCCGCGTCTGCGTCTTGCTGCCGATGACGCCCAGGCGCCATTCAGGACTAACCGCCCAATCGGTCCCCAGCATCAGTCCCGTTGTCGAATGCTTGAGGGCAGCATTGTTCGATTGTCTACCGATACTGCCGCTGGTGCCGATGGCCTGGACCCAGATCTGACCATCTATAGGCGCGCTTTCCGGATTCTTCCAGCCCATGGCTGAAAGCATCCCGTGACTGATCGGAGCGTTGCTGCTCAAGGTGGCGTTGGCGAGGTTTGCGGTGTCATGGCCCGTGAGCTGGTCGATAGCGTCGGCGGCCATGAATGCGTTGGTGCCGAGCAAGGCGCTGATGGCGGTGTTGGGTTTTGCGGCGGGTTGGGCGACTGGCAACGGAGCGGCGGGTATTTGCGCAACGGGAGTGGTTTTTGCGGGCTCGGCAGGTTTGGGGGGTGAGGTAACGGCAGGCGCTTGCACACCGGGTAGCGTCGCTGCTTGAACCGGCTGTGGCTCTTCGATGCTGGCTGCGAATTCACGCCCGTTATCGGAAGTCGCTACGGCCTCAAGCGGAACATCGTTTCGGGCATAGGTCAGACCGACCTGCGTCCCCAGGTAGTGGGGCGTCGCCGTCATGAATGCCAGTTCGCTGATGATCTGCCCGAATTCGCCTTCGACCTTGGATGCATTGATCACAGTGTGTTCACTGGTGCCGACATACTCGCCCGATGCGGTGCTGATCCTCAGCGTCGCATTGTTCAAGATCGCGGTTCCCCCGACCGTGATCGTGGCGCTGCCTCCCTGGGCATCGACGCCGTAGATGAGCGTCGCGCCCTGCGATAGCTTGAAGTCCTTTGCAATGGAAGGCGCCCCTATGGCCGGGCCGACCTCCAACAGTCCCGCCACGTCGAGACTCTCCACCGTTCCGCTGCCGCTGAACCGGGCTGTTTCTGCCACTACAACGGCCCCGGCGGTGCCCGAGTTCGTCATGTAGGCGTTGGGCGCCACGAATATGCTTCTGGCGGCAGTGCCCTGGTTATCGAAGCCGCCGAGAACGTGCACGTCGCCACCGAGATGCCCGGTGTTGATCAACTTTGCCTTCGGCTCGATCAGGCTTCGGCCATCGAAGCCCAGGGTGTTCGACCATTCCCCTCGCTTGGCATGCAGGTCCTGGAAGTTGCATATTTCATCCAGCTTACCGCCGGCCACGGTGTCCAGTTGCAGGACATTGATTCCGCCTCCGCCGTCGACCAGCCCGATGAGCTTGCCGCGTCCGCTCACGGTCACCAGATCGTCGTCGCCGCCCTTTTCCAGCGCGAGCCCCTTGGGGCCGTTTAGGGTCTTGGTGACCTTGGTGGGTATTGTCTGGGGTGCGTTGGCGAACGCCTTGAGGCGAGCCTGCACCTGGAGGGTTGTTTCAGGGGGCGAGGGCAGGGCGTCATCGACAATGGATTGAGCCATCGAAACGTCGGCGCAACCGAGCACCAGGGCAATTGCCAAGGCGAGGTATTGGGGTGGGAATACGTGTTGGATTGGCATTGAATGCGGCCTCTCGTGAACAGAGTCCGCACTTTAAAAATTCACTCTGGAGCGCGATGCCGGCCATCGCTGTGCCTCTGGCGAGAGATCACGACGAAGCCTGTAGGCCGGTCGTGCGTTGAACAAAGCCTCGTCGCGTCAGCGTTCACGGTACGTGGCATTGCCCTACATCACTCTCGGAACGGTCCGTTTGACAGCGACGGGGCTGTCAACTGCGCTTGAGATACGCCTTCCCGTAATGCCGCTCCATCCGCGCCTGGATCAGCTCCAGTGCGATGGACATCAGCCAATAGATGATCGCCGCCGTGGTGAGCATTTCGATGTAGCGATAGCTGGAGCGGCCGTAGGACTGCGCCAGGAACATCACTTCCCAGACGCCCATCACCGAGATCAGGGAGGAATCCTTGAGCATGGAGATGAACTGGTTGGTGGTCGGCGGGATGATGGTGCGCATGGCCTGGGGCAGGGTGACGCGCCAGAAGATCACGGTTTCGCTCAAGCCCAGCGCCAGCGAGGCTTCGCGTTGGCCGTGGGGGACGCCGACGATGCCGGCGCGGAAAATTTCGCTCAGGTAAGCGCCGTAGTTCAGCGACAGGGCAATGATCCCGGCGGTGACGGCACCCGGGACAACGCCCAGTTGCGGCAAGCCCAGGTAGATCAGCAGGATCTGGATCAGCAGTGGCGTGCCACGGAAGAACGACGCATAGAAACTGGCAATGCCGAACGCCACCGCGCTGTTGGACAGTCGTGCCAGGGCGGTGATGAAGCCCAGCAATGACGACGCGACGATCGAGCACAGGCACAGGAACAATGTCAGCACTGCGCCCTGCAGAAAACCATTGGGTGCCAGGTGCAGGCCGATCAGGTTGGGCAACTTGTCCAGGATGATCGAGAACTTCAGGTCGAAACCCAGGAAAAAACTCGCGAACAGCGCCAGCATGACTGCCCAGGTCAGGTACAACCGGGTGCGAAAACCGAAGATTTTCTTCAGGCGCGACTCAGCCACCGGTTGCGGTGGCTGAGAAGGAGGTTGGAAAGAGGTCATTGAGTGATGTCGGCACCGATCCATTTCTGCGAGAGTCTGCTCAAGGTGCCATCCTGTTTCAACTGGGTGAAGACTTCACGCACCTTGCTGTCCCACTGGGCGTCGCCTTTTTCGATGGCCACCGAGTTCGGTTCGGAGTACAGCGGCTCGCCGGCCAGTTTGAAGCGTTTGTCTTCGGTCAGGCGCGGCTGCGCGGTCACCAGGTTGGTCAACACCGCGTCCAGTCGCACCCCTGCGCCCAAGCCCAAGTCCTGGAAGGCTACGTTGTCGGTGTCATATGGGGCGATCTGCACGTTGTCGAACGGATAGCTCAGCCGGGTATCCTCGGCGCCTTCGATCACCAGGTTCTTGTTCAGATAGCTCTCGTAGCTGGAGGCACTGGTGAGGCCGACTTTCTTGTCGCTCAGGTCCTTGGCGCCGTGGATCCGGTCGTCCTTGGCGTTAACCACGATCACCGCCGGCGAGGCGTAATACTGCACCGGGAAATCGAAGACTTCGGCGCGAGCCTTGCTCGGCGTCATCGAGCAGATGCAGATGTCATAGCGCCCGCTCCAGTGTCCGGCGGCGATCACGTCCCAGGACGGCGTTTCCAGGCGCAGCTTCACGCCCAGCTTCTGCGCCACCGCTTTGGCCACGTCCACATCGAACCCGTCGAGCTGGTTCTGATCGTTGAGAAACGAGAAGGGCGGGTAGCTTTCCATCAATACGCCGACCAGTTCTTTTTTCTGCTCGATACGGTCCAGCGTGGTGCCGGCGAACGCCTGCGAAGAGGCGGCCAGAAGAGTCAGGCCCAGGGCCATCAAAGGTTGAAGTTTCATGTAGGACCCTGGCTGAAAATACAGGTTGTGATTAGCTGAATAGTGCGTATTAAATAGTTATAAGAACAACTCCGGTAGTGAGTTATTTTCATAAGCTTATGAGTGAATCGCATATGGGCTCAGCAACGACAGTCATTCTCGACGGCGGCATGGGCCGCGAACTGCAACGCCGGGGCGCACCGTTCAGGCAACCCGAATGGTCGGCGTTGGCCCTGAGCGAAGCCCCTCAAGCCGTAGAGGCCGTGCACGCGGCCTACATTGCCAGCGGCGCCAATGTCATTACCAGTAACAGCTATGCAGTCGTGCCGTTTCACATTGGCGAAGCGCGCTTCGCCGCCGAAGGCCAGGCACTGGCAGCGTTGGCCGGCGAACTGGCCCGGCGGGCGGTGCAGGCCTCCGGTAAAGCCGTGCGGGTTGCCGGCTCGCTGCCGCCGCTGTTCGGTTCCTATCGGCCTGATCTGTTCGATGCTTCCCGTGCCAGCGAGCTGCTGGCGCCTCTGGTAACCGGCTTGGCGCCCCATGTCGACCTGTGGCTGGCCGAGACTCAAAGTTCGACGGTAGAAGCGAAGGCGATTCACGCCGGATTGCCCCAGGATGGCAAGCCGTTCTGGCTGTCGTTCACCCTCAAGGATGAAGACACCGACGAAGTGCCGCGCCTGCGTTCCGGTGAGCCGGTGGCGGACGCCGCGGCCGTTGCCGCCGAACTGGGTGTCGAGGCGTTGCTGTTCAACTGCAGCCAGCCGGAAGTGATCGGTGCTGCGATCGATGCCGCCCGACAAACCTTCGAGCGTCTGGGGGTGAGGATCCACATCGGAGCCTACGCCAATGCCTTCCCGCCGCAACCCAAAGAGGCGACCGCCAACGACGGGCTGGACCCACTGCGAGAAGACCTCGATCCACCGGGCTACCTTCAATGGGCGGCGGACTGGCAGACACGTGGGGCCAGTCACTTGGGCGGTTGCTGCGGGATTGGGCCGGAGCACATTGCGGTGCTGGCGCAGAAGTTGGCGTGAGCCGGTAACGAATCCGTCGGCTGATCGATTGTCATCGCGAGCAGGCTCGCTCCCACATTTGGAATGCATTCCCCTATGGGAGCGAGCCTGCTCGCGATAGCGAACTTCAGCTATCTATAAATATCAGCTTACGTTTCCCTCCCAGTTCCACAGCCCGCTATACATATGTACGTCATCTCAAGGCGAACAGCGCGATAGGGTCCGGACTCTTCAATCAGAACCGGACCATTGAGATGTCGATTTCCCCCAAGGATGAACCGGGTGCTGCGTCACCTATACCTCAATCAGAAACGATCGAAGCCCAGGCGAAGGAACAGCTCAGGCAACTGGACTTGCTGGACACCCACCAGGTACAGCTCACTCATCTGTTCGCAGCCGTTCCCACCTTCGACAGGGTGATGGGCGCGCTGCTGGTCGGCCTGCTCAAGACCAGGATTCCCGCCAAGAAATTTCGTGCATCGCTGCTTCCGGACATCGAACCGGATCAATGCTATGTGAGCCGCTTCACCACGGGCCCGGACGGTGGGCGGATCCTGACCGTCTCGGACAGCTTTACCCACGTCATGCGCAACTGTTTGCTCAGCGACACGGCGCCCGACTTCCCGAAGGGTAGCGTCGGATTCTTCACCCGTCCGGATTCCCTGGATGAGGCCGACAGCGTCTTTGCCGGCCCGCTGGACGAGCATACGTTGCGGGCCATGGAATCCGTGTTTTATGTGATCCATCCAGCCACGAATGAACGGGTGAAGCGTCAGTTCCGTGACGAATTGGCGTTCTTTCACCAACGCAAGGACTGGGACGCGTTGCCAGGCGTGGCGGCGGCGACCACGACCGAAGCCGTCCTGGCGCAGTTATTGTCCCGGCGCTTCCTGCATCTTTTCGACCTCTACAAAGCCGATCGGGATCCTGTCGCTCGACTCAGTCAGGACGAGCGAATCCAGCTAGGCGATGAAGACCGTCTGTTGGACATCATCACCACCCGTCCTTCCCAGGCGGACAGAAGCCGCCTGTTGCGAGCGCCGGTTCCCCATGTCTATGCGGTCAGGCTCGATAGCGGCGCCGCGCAGCCGCAGAAATGGCCTGCCGCGATGGTGATCAAATTTACCGATCGGCCATCGCTGTTCCTCTATTCCCTGGAGCATGGACTTCAGCGCTTCAACACTTTCAAAGACCTGGTCAAACACGTTCGCCCCACCTTTGAGGGCCAGGCATGCAGGATCCAGGACATTTCCGTCGAACTGTCCGGGCATGTTTTTGAAGTGGCGGCGGCGGACCTGTTGCAGATGCAAAGTGCGGCGTTGGACAAGGTCTTGGATGCGCCAGGAAACGCAACGGTGGCGGTGGGTGACTTTGCTCGGCAAACCGAAGATGCCCTTGGCTTGCCCTTGTTGTCGGTGGCCGGGCCATTGGCGGCCCGCCAGAAAACCCTGGTGGACAATCGTCGTCCGGCTTTCTATAAAGCCGCGACGCTTGCCGAACAGGCTCGCTATCGCCATCTCGAAGATCGGGTATTGCAGGCCGTCTATGCGTTGGGAAGCGGTGTTCCGACGCTGGTGCAGTTCACCCGCCAGAAGATCCGGCAATACCTTCAGCAAACCATTCACCCGCGCATAGAGCCGGATCCGGACCGGACCATGGTCAGGCTGTTCTTCGGCGATCGGGCCAACCCGAGGCAGTCCAGGACCAGCAGCTTGACGCAGTTGATGCTCGATAATCTGCGTGCGCCGCAGTACCCGAACGCGATGAGAGAAGTGCTGGCCGTTGATCTGGTCGATCGGCATGGACAACGTGTCCGGCACCCGGCAAGCGGTTTCCTGATCACGGTGACAGGCAGCGAACTGGCCAGGATGGCGTCGAGCATCGATGCCGGTGGCAACTATGAAATCCTGCTTCGTGAACAGATGAACGCACCGCAATACAAGGCGGCCTGGCAGGCGGCGTACCTGGCCAGCCTGGAGTTCAAAGGCTATGTGGCTGAGATCAGGGGCGACGAAGTATTCAAGGCCACCGTGACCAACCCCGACTCGCGTCCACCCAGGTCGCAGAAACGGGTCACGGCTTGGCTGGAGGCGGTACTGCACTCGCACACTGCCATCCAGCGCCCATTGGTCGGCGGGCGAAACGTGTGCGTCCATGGTCTTCTCCTGGGCGGCACCGTCGGTTTGCAGCACGGCACGATGGGCAACGCCATCAGTATCGACGGTGTGTTGATTCTTTCAGACCAGCCGGGACCACAACTCAAGGGAACGGTGGGTGTCTATTTTCCGGACAGTCCTCATGGCGATGATTTCCATGAGTTTTCAGACCTGAGCGATGGCGTCACGGGATTGCTGCAACAAGAAGAATGGCGCAAATATTTCCGTTCGCGCATGTCCACCCTAGACTCGGAGGAGATCAAGCGCGCATTGGGGCAGCATCGTGGTCGTCCCATGGTCCGGGGCTTTTTGATCACTGGCAATTTTCTCGAGAACTTTCACCGGGCCCACGTCAATTTCCACAGCGCCCATGCCGATCACCGTTCCAACAGCAACCGGGATATCAGTCACCAGACCGCCATGAGACTGGCGATGATGGTGGTGGAGCTGGTCATGGACCTGGCAGGCCTGCTGCTCATCCCCGGTTTCCAGATGCTGACGCGTGCGGTCAAAACGGGCTTGCTGGTGCTCAAGACCGGTGCCGTGCCCACGCACCTGGACACGCTGATGTTCGTGCACGCGGTGGCGAACACCCGACGGTCGCCAGGCTTAGGCGGCGTGCCATTCAAGGTGCGAGGCCAGGGGACTTTCCTGCCGGCAGCGGCTCGGCAGAACTCGACTGAAGCGCTGCTCGGATTGCCCTTGGAGGACGCGCTGTATCGCCGTTATGCCGTGACGGATACCGCATTGCTCCGTGGTCTGTCAGCGGATGCCCGGGGCTTTTATCGCCCCGCCATCACCGATGGCGCCACGGGCCGCGTCACGCGCCAGGTGTATGTACGGCAACCCGATGGGACGGTGTTCCGGGTGCACGACCATACGTCGCTGAAGGCCACCGAAGCCACCATCGTCAACCCGGTCACAGGGTTGAGCATCCGCTCCAGTGGGGTGATGAGGAGCACAGTGGCGCGTGGGCCCGATGGCGAGTGGCGCGCCGTAGGGTATGGCCTGGGCGGAGGAGGCAAGCGGCCGTCGCAAGGCTCTCCCCAGCCGGGCCCTTCAGATCCCAAGCAATCGGCGCCATCGCTTCGCGCCGTTTCCGACCTGATCCGTACGCCAGGGGTATGGGACGTCCAGATCATGGAACTGGTGCCTTCGTTCATCACCCGTATTGCGAGTTGGCCGCGAAATCGCAGCCTGCTGATCATCGATCGACGCCATGGGCACCGGGATTGGACCGTGCGTTTCACCCCAGGGCAGTACGAAAGCAGCTACCCATCGGGCACGCATCCGCTCAGGTCAAGCACGGACGTGGTGCTGATACGCACGGGGGAAAACCATTATACCTTGAGGCTGGCTGACGATACGGACGTCACGTTCGCGGCCGACGGCGATTGCTTCTTCAACGCCCTCGCGCGGGGCTTGAACGATGGGCAGGCGCAGCCGAGGTTTTCGATGCAGGGACTGCGCAATGAAGCCGCCGCCTACATCGATCAGCACCCGGAACTCAACAATTACCTGGTGACGCAGCCCACCGGGTTGCAGCAGGCGCTCGTTGATAATGCCCGTTCCTTGGAGAACCTGTTGGGCGAAGGGGCGGTATTCGACCTGAGTCAGATTGTCTACGGGGTGCGTAACCCGCATAACCTGTTTCAGCCGCTGTTGAGGCTCTTGCACCTGCATGCAGACGACATGGCGCGCCGGGTATTGAACCAGGCATCGGACGCCGCCTTGCCACCGGAAATGTTGCGCCACATCGGCAGCTTCGTGTCTCCCCGGGCTCCGGGGCGACCGGTGCTGAGCAGCATTCCCTACTACACCCAGAACGATCAGTCCCTACGCAGCTTTTTCCAGGACACGCTGCTGGCGCCTGTCGAGCCTGCGGAATTGGCCGAACTGCTCAACAATGAGTTCCTCATGTTCTCCCAGGACGTGCTCCATATCATGCTCGAATACGGGGTCAGGGCCCGGGACCTGACCGATCACCACCCCAAGAACAGCATGGCGTACGTCCGCTACGACCAGGCCGTGCATGGCCACCTCACTGAAGACCAACTCGAAAACACGCTCAACGGTGCCTATCTGGTGGACAGTGGGGACTTGAAGAAGGTCGGGACAAGGTTCAAGGAGGAAACCGGCCGCAGCATGTTCGACGATGAAGATCTGTTGGCCCAATTCATCCAATACGATCGGGCCGAGGACTTGGTCGACCTGCTGACTGTCGCCCTCCAACGATTCCCTATCTTGTCGAGGCGGGCGACCATCCTGCTCAAGTCCCCCTTGATCGCTTCCAACCTGGGCGGGCTGTTCCCCTTGAACCTGCTTGCGCAATGGATACGCACCCCTGGCTTATCCGATGCGCGGCTTGAACTCATTGCCCAATATCTCACGGGCCGTTATGACGAGTTGGAGCTGTACGGTAGCGTTGATATTCGTTGGATGCAGCCGTTCGACGATTGGAATCTGCAAAACCTGTTCACGCATCGCAAGGCCCTGCTGGAGTTCTCCGGCTATATGCTGGAGGCCCGATACGTGAGGGACAGCGACTTGTCGGCTGTCGCCAGGTTGTTCAGTACGCCGGGCCAGCCGTTTTCCAATAGCCGGATCGCTGTCCTGTTCAACAGGCCGGACCTGTGGTCGTCCATTCTCGCCATGCGTGGGATCACGCGCGCAAGCGCCCGGAGCATTTGGCTGGATCTGATGGGGCCACAATTCAGCAACGACAACATCCGTTTTGTGCTAAGCCGACCCGGTTCGCTCGACAGCGAGTTAACCTTCGCGAGCGCCTTGATCGACAGCCTGACCCAGGACGAGGCCCGGGCGCATCGGCTGATCCTGGATGCTTACAACATGAGCGCCAGGCAAGCGCAGTACCTCCTCTATAATTTCGATTTTTCAGCGGGGCTCGTGGGGCACAACCGACTGAATTTCGCCAGTTATGTGAGTGCCCATGGAGTCATACCGCAATGGGCCTGGCAGTATGCCCGAATAGGAGTGACGCCCGAGGTGATCAAGCCATTTCTAGCCACGAGGAAACCGCCCGAGTCCTGACAGGCCGTGCTGGACGATCACCAACGCGAACGAATGTGCGGTGGTGATCGTCCAGCGCTCATCACGCTGAGCGACACTCCGCCAGGCTACGCACCTGGCCGCCCTCGCTTTGATTCTCTTCACTGAGCCATCGCTCGAACGCCGCGCCGATGGTTGGCCATTCCGAATCCAGCATCGAGTACCATGCGGTGTCGCGGTTCTGCCCCTTGACCACCATGTGCTGGCGGAAAACGCCTTCAAACGTGAACCCCAATCGTTCGGCAGCATATTTCGAGCGGGCGTTGGCGTTGTTGCATTTCCACTCCAGGCGCCGATAACCCAAGGCGAAGGCCTCTTTGGCCAGCAGATAGACCGCCTCGGTGCTTTTCGGCGAACGCTGCATGGAAGCGCCGAACGTCACATGGCCGATCTCGATACGACCTTGGGCCGGCACGATGGACATCAGGCTGAGAATGCCCTGCACCTCGCCATTGGCGCGATCGATCACCGTGAAGAAATATGGATCTATGTTCGCCGCATGATTCTCTAGCCAGGCATCGAATGCCTTGCGCTCGGAAAAGGGGCCGTAGGGCAGGTAGTCCCAGAGTTTCGGGTCGGCACCGGGGCCTTCCAGTGCTTGCCACAGACCGTCGGCATGCTGTGCCGGATCGAGTTTTTCCAGGCGGATGAAGCGCCCTTCGATCAATTGGGTGGACGGTGGCGTAACACCTTTCCAATTGGCGAGTGAAGTCAACATGGGGCGCTCCTTACAAGGCTTTGCGAAATTGGATGAAGCCGGGACGCTCGGCGATGCGCTCGTAGAGCTGGATCGCCGTGGCGTTGGTTTCGTGGGTCAGCCAGTGCACTTTGCAGCAACCATCGGCCTTGGCGGTGGTGTAGACGAACTCGATGAGTTGGCGACCGACACCGGTGCCACGGCTTGGCTCCGTGACCAGCAGGTCCTGCAGGTAACAGGAGTTCTCGATGCTCCAATTGGACCGATGGTAAATGAAGTGCACCAGGCCGATAGCAGTGTCGCCACGCCAGGCCAGGGCTCCATGGGTCGGCTCGCGCTCATCGAGCAAGCGTTGCCAGGTATTTTGGCTTACCGCGTCCGGCAGTTCGGTCTTGTAGAAGGTCAGGTAGGCCTGCCACAACGGCAACCACGCGGCGTGATCGTCAGCGCTAACAGGGCGGATCTGAATCTGGCTCATATTCACTCCTTGGTCGAAAGGTCGGACATCAGGCGCGCGACGGCTTTGTCCTGGGCATCGTGACTGGCCGCCAATCCCTGGCGCACGCCTGCGGCGTCGGCGGGATCGCGGTTCTGGCTGAGTTTGCGTTTGCCTTCCAGGCGCTGGATAGGCAGGGCGAAGCCGACAATGGCCTTGAGCATGCTGTCGATGTACTCAGCCGGTGCATCCTCGATGCTCCATGGCTGGGCCCTGCCGCTTTCGTGGCGGTCGGTGAGAGCGCTCACCAGGTTGCGTAACCGATGGGCATCAGTGAACACCTCGGCCCCACCGTAGGCGTGTACGGCCTGGTAGTTCCAGGTCGGCACGACTTTGCCGTGTTCGGCCTTGCCAGGGTAGAACGCCGGGCTGACGTAGGCATCGGCCCCGGCAAAAATCACCAACGCCTCGGCGCCGGCCTGCAGGTCGCGCCATTGTGGATTGGCCCGGGCCATGTGCCCGTACAGGCTGCCGTTGGGACCTTGTCGGGTGTCCAGCAACAGCGGCAGGTGGCTGGCTTGCAAGCCATGCTCGCCATGGGTGACCAGCAAGGCCAGGCGACACGCTTGCATCATCCGGTGTAATTGGGACAGGTCTTCGACGGCAAAGGCTTTGGGGTTGTACATGACGATTTTCCTTGGCGAATGCGAGCATCCTAGGCAGGCTATTGGTCTGTTGTAAGAGCCACTTAAGACCAATTCAATAGGTCCATTTGCGAGAGTTGTCATGAGCAACGCCGTGCCGCCATTGTCCTTCAACCCCGCCGGAATCGAGCTGGACCGTCGCCAAGGGCTCAGCCGCCAGCTTTACCAGGCATTGCGCACGCGGGTGCTGGATGGACGTCTGGGCAGCGGCACGCGGCTACCGGCCAGCCGTGACCTGGCGGCGGCGCTGTCGATTTCCCGCAACAGCGTGGTCCGGGCCTACGACCAGCTCTATGCCGAGGGTTTCATTGAAGGGCGGGTGGGGGACGGCACTTATGTGGCGGAGCTGTCTTCTCCCATGCTGGGCCGGCCTCACCGCGAGCAGGCTCGCTCCCACAGGGATATCCGTTCCAATGTGGGAGCGATAGGGCCTCTGCAGAAAAACATATCCACAAAAGTGTCCACAGGGTTATCAACAAACTTATCCTCAGGTTTATCCACAGATTGGTTGGATTTGCCTGTGATTCCATCCAGTAAAGTTATCCACAGTGGCGCATTGGGGCGAGTCGAAAAGCACCATCTGCCAGCGCCTCCCAGTGGTCCACCGCGGGCGTTTCGGGTGGGCGTCCCGGCTTTCGATCTGTTCCCTTTCGACGTCTGGGCCAAGCTGAACGCGGCTTTCTGGCGCAAACCGGACTTGCAGCAGCTGTGTTACGGCGACTCCCAGGGAGATGCCCGTTTGCGTAGCTTGATCGCAGCGTATTTGCGCAGTTCTCGTGGCTTGCACTGCACGGCTGAGCAAATTGTGATCACCAGTGGCGCGCAGCAGGGTATCAGCCTTTGTGCACAGTTGCTGGTAGACCCTGGAGACGTCGTGGCAGTGGAAAACCCGGGCTATCGCGCAGCCGGGCATGCCTTTGCCGTGGCCGGTGCCGACGTGAGAGGCGTGCCGGTGGACGGTGAGGGCCTGGATTGTCGCGCGCTCGCCTCGTTGAACCCGTGTCGACTGGCCTATGTGACCCCGTCCCATCAATACCCTACCGGGGTGGTCATGAGCCTTGCACGGCGGCTGGAGCTGCTGGCCTGGGCCGAGCGCAACGACGGCTGGATCGTCGAGGACGATTATGACGGTGAGTACCGCTACAGCGGCGCGCCGCTGGCGCCGTTGGCGGCATTGGACCGCCAAGAACGCGTGCTCTACGTCGGGACGTTCGGCAAGGTGGCGTTTCCGGCCTTGCGCCTGGGCTATCTGGTGCTGCCTCCTGGCCTTGTGGATGCCTTTGCACGTCGCCGTGCCGTGGATGTGCGCCACTCCGAAGTCAGCACCCAGGCGGTGATGGCCGAGTTCATGGCGGCGGGGCATTTCCAACGTCACATCCGGCGTATGCGCCGGGCCGCGTTGACACGGCGTGATGCGCTGCTGGCGGGCTGGCCAAAAAACATCGCGGGTATCGGCGCAATGCCGATCGTCGTGGCCGGGTTGCATGTCACGGTGCCGGTGGACAGTATCGAACGTGAGCGTGAACTGATCGCCCAGGCGACTGCGGCAGGGGTCGAAGTCAATGGCTTGAGCAACTATTGGTTGCCCAGCACCACCTCGCCGGTCCGTGGCGGGCTGGTGCTGGGATTCGCTGCCGTCCCACCCGCGGCAATCGCTGCCGCGCTGGCGAGCCTGGCGAGAGCCTGGCAGAGCTGAGGCGTGAGGGCCGGGCATCGGCAGATGCCCGGCCCTGCATTTATCGCGTTTTTCTAAAGAACACGTCCTTGGCCTGATCCACGGCGATTTCAGCGCGGTAGTGGTCGATCAGTTGACGTTGGGTGAGGGATTCGGTGCCGGCGACAACGGTGGTTTTGTGATTGGCTTGGGCAACGGTTTTCAAGCGTGCTGAAAGGAAGCTGTAGGCGGGTACCCAATTTGTCGAGTAACGGAAGTCCGCAAACCAGAGTGTTTTGCCGGTTTTCAGGTCCTTGATCTCATACCGGTCGAGAAAGCCATAGGGTGGATACTTGATGCGTTGCCGGCTCTTCTGCTTGGTGATGGAAATCAGGTTCCGGCTTTTAAGCCATATGATGCTGCTCATGGTCGGTGGGCGTTGTTTGATGACTTTCAGGACGGTTTCGAACCCCAGAACATAAAGGGCGCTCGCTTCCTTCTCAAGCTGCGTGCGCAGGGTCTCGGCCGAGCGTCGCTGCTCTTGCGGCAGTTCGAACGTTTCGTTTGAGGCCACGCCTTGCGCCTGGTCGAGGGCCTTCTTGATGGCCGCGCTGACTTTCTCCATCCTGCCTGCGTGGGCGTTGAGGATCATCCCGATGCCGGCAGGTGTCTTGCCGGGTTGATTCACGGTTTCCTCGATCTGTGCCTTGAACGCCGTCAAGCCGTTGATCAGATCGTTGCCCTTCGTGACGCTGATATTCAAGGCCGGCACGGTAGAAGGCGTGGTGTCGGGTTTCATATGCGGTATCCATTCGCCGGTTTCCTTGCGATGGAACGTGACGATGATGTCTCCCGAGAACGGATTCTTCACGTCGAGCCAGTCGGTTTCCTCCATCGACCGGGATAAACGCGGCTCGCCGCTGACCAAGCCCCAGAAGCGCGCCCGAATGAACTTCTTCCTCGGCCTGGGGCGTTGCTCATACGGAGAACCAGCGTTCCGCCGATCCCTTCTCTCATCGAGGGCGGCCGCCAGATGACGCAACGTCCATTGTTCAAGCGTAGCGATCCCTGTGCGCAGTCGAGCGAGCTGGGGCTGACGCACGCTACCCTTGTACTCGTTGCTAAGGTAATGAAGGTGTTCGTCAATGGCGGCGAACTGCTCGGCCAGGCTACCGAATGCATCGATCCGCTCATCCAGCCGGATCACGCTGCGCTCATCGATGGCGTCGCGCAGGCTTTGGTACGCGACTGTGGCGTTATCGACAACCTGGTTGAGCGCTTCCCAGCCTTCGGGCATCGACTCGACACTTTCCAGTGTCAGGCACAGGTGACGATACATATCGATCTTGATCAGGCGAAGGTCGGCGGCTGTATAGAGCGGCATCTTCTTACGGTGCCGCCGGATAAACTCGAAGCCCTCATAGCCGACGTTCTTCAGTTCGGTGAAGCGCGTCTCCATGTAGTCCAGGCGCTCGATCATGTCGTCGCCGACGCTGACCATGCTTTCGGCGGAGTCAATGTGTTGTTGTTCCAACACTTTGACTCCGGACGTGATCATGCCCTTGGCTTTGTTCAAGGCCGGGACGAAGCGTTCCTGGAGAGCCTCCAACTCGGCGAACGTGAAGTTGATCTGGGCGTTCAGGTAGCCGAGTCGGGTGCGGGGGTAGTCGGGCCTTGACTGGAAAAGTGGCCATTCCATCAGCGTTCTCAACGCCTGCTCGTAATTTTCTCGCTGGGTTTTCAGCGTGGCGACATACACATCGCGCTTGATTTCCCTGGCCGCGCCCGACGCTTCGTCCACTGCCTCTGCCTGCATCGTCAGCGCTTTCTGGTTCTCCGGCTTCTTTGCTTCAAATTGATTCAGTGCAGCTAGCAGATCGATCCGACGCCGCTGCGCGTTGGCGATGACTTTCTGCCTGACACCTTTGGACCCACTGCCGCGCACTCGCAGGCGTGTATCGATGTGCCATTTTCCGTGGGTATCCCCCATCAGGGGAGGGCCCTCGCGGGCGGGATTTTTCCCATCGATGATAGAGACGAAGTCGCCTTCGACCCGTACTTTGAACCACTTGTCCGCCATTTTGGCGTACCAGTCCCCTGTCTGCTCGTAGAGCCCCTTGAGCACGCCCTCGGTTTGGAGCTCTCCCGGATCTGCGGGTTCATCGATGCTGAAGGTGTCAATGAACTGTGCGCTTTCCCGCGATCTGCCCATCAAGGCGCCAACGGAACGGATGGCCTCGTAGTGCTCGGTCGGCAGCGACGTACTTTGAAGTGCTCCGAGTTGCTCTATCACCAGTTTATGGGGTGTTTTCGGCAGGCTTTCCAGTTCGTTCACCGCTGGCGAGGCGTGGGCGCGGTGAGGAGTTCTGGCAGCCCTGGCACGGTCGATGGCGTGAGTAATGATCGCCAGGGCGATGTTCAGCAGCAGGTCAGTGAACGCCTCCCATCTGGCCGGTCGGTCGGCTTCTGGTTTGTTTTGCGACAACGCGTCGACGTCGTCCAGGATTTGCCAGAGCCAGGCTGCGGTACCGACAGCGGTTCCCAGGTAAGGCAAGGTCAGGTTGAACATCAGCCAGCCTGCCCGTTTGAAGGTTTCCCAGCGATTTTCCTGGTTGGACACCGATTCCCGATCGGCCAGTTCGACCAGGGCATTGGCATTGGCCTTGAATAACTGCGACAGGAAATCCGTCCCCAGGGTTTTGTCGGTCAGACTGACGGGGCCGCTATAGGCCAAGGAGGTCAGAGGGTCGGTCACGAACGACACGATGCCCCAAGGGGAGGGCAGCAGGTCCGGGAAAACCAATCGGCCGTAATCGTTACGCACCCCATCAGGCAGCCAGGCCAGCACCGATTGGCGTAACGAAGGGATTTGCCGGATCGCATACAACAGATTGCTGAATGACGGATATTGGCTCAGCTGCGGCTCCAGCATGGGGCGATACAGCAGGCAAGGTCCGGCGCTCGAGTCTTCGGGGCCGATGACAAACATATTGGTCACGACGTCTTCCGAGTTACCCAGTTGCAGTTCGGGTACGAAGGCCAGTTGGCGCACGACAATGGTTTTTCCATCCACCTTGCGATTGGCTTCATCAGGTTCCATCAGCGCGGCGACGTAGCGGTAACCCCTATCGTCCAGGTGTCCTTCGCCACGGATTTTGCATTCCAGCGCCAGCATCGGCAGCTGGATTCGCAGTTGGGAGGTGTACAACTTTTCGCGACGGCTCGATTCTGCGGCATCGTCGAGTAGCTTGCCCTTGACCAGCTCAGGATAAGTGCGACCGATATCGACTTGGGTGATGAGGTTTTCGATGTACGCCACGGTCATCCACGCGGGCAACTCGGTCTCGCCCAGGGACTGGACGGCTTTGTCGCCCAGGGGAAGCGCAATCAGGTTCTGCAAGGCGAGCTCGACCAGGGTATAGCGGGTGGTGTCGATCCTGCCGGGTACGACGAAGCTTCCCCAGATAACGGGGCTGCGCACCTCGAATTCGATTTCATTCAGATCGAGCGTCGAGGCATCGGGGTGGTCCAGAACCATCTGTTTTTTCAGCTCGCTTAACGCGTAGTCCTTGATGGCAGGAATTCCATCCAGATAGGTTTTGCCGGCATGGGATTGATTCAGTATCGACAGGTTTTTCATGTACTGGGCAAACAGCGTCTGATCGGACGGCGTGGCCTCCAGCAACCAATGAGGCATCTGTCTCTGGAACCAGGCCACAAGCGCGTCCTCATCGGCTTCTTCGCCGTTGACAGGGGGGTCGTAGGTCGCCCATGTCTGCGGGGAGGTACCGATGACTTTGATCTGCTCGGCAATCATCCCGCAGGCCTTGTGATCGAAAATACTGCCGGTGGGCTCGTACAACCGCCATTGGATTTTGCGATAGGTGGCCACGCCAAAATGGGCCGGGAGGGATTGCCCCAGGGCCTCCTGCGAAGCGAACTTCTCGTAACCGTTGACGATCGAGTACTTGAGGATGACTTCCTTGCCTTCGATGGTGCCGATCAGGACCACGATTGAGTTGTCGCCCAGCCGTTTCACCTCCGGGCCATCCACCTTGTCGACGTCGATCAGGTACGCATGGGAGTCATAAGGGTCGTACTCCTTGCGGTCCTTGCGGTCGGGGTAATGGAACAATTGCCTGGCCATGTCGCACTCTGTCGCCGTCCAGCCCTTGACGCTCCTGACGTTCCACGCATTGCGAAGGGCGCTGGAGAGTTCATGCCAGCGTGGGCCGGACTCACCGAGCGAAGCATTCCAGTACGCCAGCTGTTGCTCCTGGCATGCCGTCAACATGGCCGGCACCAGCTCATTGATCAGGCGCCCGATCTGGTCGATGCGCACCGGCAAATGCACTTCGGGAGAGGTCAGTGGCAGCTGGGTCAGGTAATGCAATCCTTCGATCAACAGCATCGGATCGCTTTTTTCGTTCACCAGGCCGGCCAGCATCTCGGCAAGGGTTTCATAGCGGGTCGGACGTCGCACGATTTCGTCGTCGACAATGTCCCAGTCCGGCTCGCCGACCACGGTGTTGTGCGGGTCAAGGTTCAGCGTGGGGTAAAGTTTCTTGAGGCCATCGCGCAGAAGTATGGACGCGACCTCCGGATACGTAGGCCCGGCGAGCAACTGATTCAATATGGCGTCCCTGGGGTTGGCGTCGGCCTTGGGGATCGTGGTGGTAGAGGTGCTTGTCATCTGAGTCTCCCTGTCTCGCGATGAATGGAATCCCGAAGTCGAGCGCTTCGGGATATCCATGCTAGTGGTGCGAGAAACAGAGGAGGTGGTAACTATGTATTGCTCGTGTCGTTAAGAGCCAGGCGATGCCGATCCCTGTGGGAGCGGCATATTCGATCTTTATGCACGGCGCAGAACCTGTGGGAGCCTGCTCGCGATGACGTCGGCACATCCAACATGGCCAGTAACTGACCCAACGCCAGCGCGAGCACGCCCCTCGGTCATTGCCCAGATTTGATCCGGGTCCAGGCTCGCGTCCTCGCCCGCTCGGCATCCCTCGGCAATGGCTGCAAGGTATACAGCGTCGCCATGGCCGCCTCCGTCGGATACAAATTGGGATTGCCACGAATCGCCGGATCCACCTTCTCGGTCGCATCCTTGTTCGGATTCGGATAACCCACGAAATCACTGACCGGCGCAATCACCTCTGGCTGCAGCAAGTAGTTGATGAAGGTGTACGCGTCATCCGGGTTCTTCGCCCCTTTTGGAATGGCGAGCATGTCGAACCAGATCGGCGCGCCTTCCTTGGGCAGGCGCATGTCCACCGTCACACCGTTCTTGGCATCCTTGGCCCGATTGGCCGCCTGGGAAAAACTCCCGGAATACCCCACCGCCACGCAAATATCGCCATTGGCGATATCCGCCATGTACTTGGAAGAGTGAAAGTAGGTAATGTGCGGCCGGATCTTCATCATCAAGGCCTCGGCCTTGGCATAGTCCGCCGGTTTCTTGCTATTGGGGTCCAGCCCCAGATGCTGCAAGGCCAGGGGCAGGATTTCCGAAGGCGAGTCAAGCAGCGCCACGCCGCACTGCTTGAGCTTGCTGATGTTCTCTTCCTTGAAGATCAGATCCCAACTGTCCACTGGCGCGTTGTCACCCAGGGCCGCCTTGACCTTGTCCGGATTGAAGCCGATCAGAATGGTGCCGTACATATAAGGTACGGCGAACTTGTTGCCCGGATCGTTGGCCTCGATCAGCTTCATCAACTTGGGATCGAGGTGATTCCAGTTCGGCAACTTGCTGCGGTCCAGCGGCTGGAACACGCCGGCCTCGATCTGCTTGGCAAGGAACACATTGGAAGGCACCACGACGTCATAGCCGGAATTACCGGTCAGCAACTTGGCCTCCAAGGCTTCGTTGGTGTCGAAGATGTCGTAGACCAACTTGACCTGACTGTTCTGCGCCTTGAAATCTTCCAGGGCCTTGGGCGTGATGTAGTCGAACCAGTTATAGACACGCAAAGTCCGCTCTTGGGCCTGGGCGGCGCTACAGAGCAGCGCGGTGCAGAGGGCGGGAACCATCAAACGCTTGAGTCTTTTCATGCTTTTTTCCTCATTGGGCGCTTTGAAAACCTTCGAGAACGTTCACGGCATTGATGCCGATTTCTGCCACCGCATAACCGCCTTCCATCACGAACAGCGTCGGCTTGCCGAGTGCCGCGATGCGCTTGCCCATCGCCAGGTAATCCGGGCTGTCGAGCTTGAATTGCGAGATCGGATCGTCCTTGAACGTGTCCACGCCCAGCGAGACGACGATGACATCGGCGTCGTAGCGTTGGGTTTCAGTGCAAGCCTGCTCCAGCGCAGCGCTCCAGGTGTCCCAGCCTGAACCGGCCGGCAATGGATAGTTGAAGTTGAAGCCTTCCCCGGCGCCTTCGCCGCGCTCCTCCGCATAACCGAGGAAAAACGGAAACTCCGCCTCCGGATGGCCATGGATCGAGGCGAACAACACGTCGCTGCGCTCGTAGAAAATCGATTGGGTGCCGTTGCCGTGGTGGTAATCCACATCGAGGATCGCGACTTTTTTATGACCTTGGTCAAGGAATGCCTGGGCGGCGATGGCGGCGTTGTTCAGGTAGCAATAACCGCCCATCAAGTCACTGGCAGCGTGATGCCCCGGCGGGCGGCACAAGGCAAAGGCACTGCGGGCGCCACGCTGGATTTCAGCCTGGGCGGTGAGGGCCACCTGGGCCGCGCTATAGGCCGCTTGCCAAGTCCCGGCGGTGATCGGCGCGCCGCCGTCGAAGCTGTAATAACCGAGTTGACCATGCAGGCTTTGCGGGATGACCGTGCGCAGGGTGCGAGCCGGCCAGGTGAAGGGCAGCAAGTCACCGTCGCGGTTGTATTCGGCCCAGCGATCCCAGGCGCCTTTGAAGAACTCCAGGTAGGCGGGGGTGTGGATGCGCTGGATGGGCGCCAGGCCGAAGTCCTGTGGCGCCTCCACCGGCCCCAGTGCACGAGCCTTGACCCGCTCCAGCACATGGTCGGCGCGGGAGGGCATTTCGAAACAGGGCATGAGCTGCCCGTCCATGAGCTCGCAACGGCCGTGGTGCAGGTGGTGATCGTCTGAATAGATCGTCAGCATTTGTTGTTCTCCGCAAGGGGACTGATCGGTTGAGGATAGTCTTGCGGCGGGTGGGACTCAGGAGAACGGTGGGAGAGGCCAAAAGGGGATTGAAATGGCCAAAAGGTTTGACCGGAAATGGCTCTTTGGTGGGGACATGGGTTCAGGATATGGGCGATTGCGGACTGATCCGACTTGTGGCGAGGAGGCTTGCTCCCGCTTGGCAGCGAAGCCGTGAGTAATCACGGCGACAAGAGGGAAGGTCAAGTATTCTGCTGCGGTGACAGAAGCGCTCTCGGGGAATGCATCCTAATATGGCAAAGCCCATTCATGTCAGCTTGGCTGAGCATGACTGGGCTAATCCAGGGCGATTTACACAGGGGTTACAATCGCTGTTCTAGCCGCAATCACGTTCTGGATAGCTGCATAGAGGTCGACGTCGGCTTGCTCAGTTTTGATTGAGACAATGAGACTGTACCGGACACGATCGTTATAGCGCTCCTGCTTTAATAGGGTTTTCCACCAGCCGAGGGCCGGGTAAATGCCGATCATACTGCGGTCGGCCAGTTCAACGGCGGTACCATGCCAGATATCAGAGTGTAGTGAGCCCCTGTGCCGTGTTTGGGGTCCCAGTATCCAGTTCGGATCTGTTCCACCGCCCTGATAGATCCCGTCTTCTTCGTCGCGTGCGCGTTTGTTTATACGCTGCCGGAACTGAGCCTTCTCTTCCGTCGGACGGCTTACATCGAACCGCAGACCGTGAGACTCGTACCTGTAACGTCCTTTGATACCGCGCTCGACGACCCCTGGGTTGGGCTCTACGAAGTAAGAAAGCGTCACTCGCATCTCTACGCTGGTGTTGCCAAGATCGAGTAATTCTTGTGTCGGCCAGGGCAGATCATGAAGATGCATGTCGCGAGCTGTGGGATTGCCCTTTATAGGCTTCATGAACGGTTGCAACTCGTCCTCAACAATCAAGGTAAGCGAGTCGCCAGCGCTCCACAGTGCTCGTCCCACGTCGGGCACCCCAAAGCCGCAAGTTTTCACCAATCGCTCGTAATCAGCTTTCGACCCTGCACCCAAGAAGTCGTGCTTCATGCGTTCGGTCCACTCAGCAGAGTGGACCATTAGCGCCCGAACAGTTTCGGGCCAGAAGACCGGGTACCTGGACGAAATCTGTGCGGCCATACGAGCTGCCAATGCTGAAGCAGCGCTAGTGGCTCTAGTGAGGTCGAACAGCCTTACAGCAGGAGTGTGGGAGGTCGTCAGTAAGGAGACGGAGGGATAGTTGTAAGCGGCCAACTGGTCCTTAACCAAGTTACCGCCCTCGAACACCACATCAGGCTTGAGTGGCCAGGCGGTGCGCTGCCAGGTCAACGACGTGGTGCTGTAAGGGCTCAGGCTTCCTGTGGGCGCCACCAGCTGCAACGTGGCATTAGGCGGGTCAATTGTGCCTTTTTGAGTGTAAGCCCCTACGCAGAGCGCGTTCCAGGATTGCCCAGGGTCATGAATACCGTCAGTAGCATTGCTGTTTGGGTAATGCAACGCCTGATTCTGATCTGCATTACCGGCCGAAACTACGATCAGCCGTGGATTCGCCCGTTCGCCGAGAACATCGGAGGCTAATCCATCGACTGCTGCGGACCAAGCAGACGGACGGCCGCGGTCACGAGAGTCGGTGCTTGTAATGGCCATACTGAACACCCGAGCCACATTCGGTTTTGCGATTTCTGGTAAGGCAACTGCCGACATGGTGAGGGCACCATAAGGCTCTTTCTGGTTACCCATGGCGCTCTGCAGAAGCTTCACCGACTCAACCCGATGCTGGATCGTGATGGGACTTTGTGACGACAACGGCTCAACTAGATCACCATAAAGGGCGAGCCCAGCCAGACCTGTACCGTGCCCCACGTCGTCCTGGATACCCCATGCTGGATCGACGCTGTGCAAATCGTTGAGACCAACATGCGGAGCCAAAAGTGGGTGCCCCGGGTTCACGCCAGTGTCGAGGAGACAGACGCGGACGCTGTTCTCGTCGCCCGCCGCGGTCCGTACAAGCAATTCATCGATCCATGTGCGTTGCTCTATTGCGGGCAGAGCGTCGAAGAATTCTGCGGTTTCCTTCGCCCTTCGAATTTCTGCGACTTCATTGAGAAGCAGAATAGATTGGGTAATTGCTGCTTTCGATGCGAAGACGTTCAGCACCGTGCGCTCAGGGAAGTGAAGAGTTTTGTCCGAGGTGTTGAAGCCGGAGGCTTCTGCGATAGCGCGGAATCGGCTGAGTACGGCCTCGCGATCTTGTCGGACCGGCAACCAGAACTCCCACCATATCGCATCAGTATCGTTCGCAGGGAGCACCGAGAGATCATCGGTCCACAGTGCATTAAACGCGGCGAACCGGATCTCCTGGATGGGGTTGAGCAGCGGTGCGTTGCGTGGCTGCCCCTTGGTCGTGTTCGCCTCTAGGTACTGGCGTATAAGGCTCTCAAAAGCCTTTAGCTGGCCATCAGGAACAAAAACTGTCGCCATGTCGACAAGGTTCTCTCGGTCACGGCGCAAATTGAGCAACTCGATTCGTTGCGCTCCACGGGCAAGTCCCTCGAAGGCCAATTCGAATCCCGGGAAGCTCCTGAACTCGATCTGCAGGCCAAACCCACTATCTCTACCGGATTGGCGTTGAAGATTAATGGCCTCGGTCATCTGCGCATCAACGGATCGCAGCTGGCCAAGCAATGCCGCACCGTGTGCGTCTCGGTCTTGACGCGGGAAGTGTGGGTCTCTGCTTGCGGATGCTGTGGAACGGAACCGTTCTGGCTGTCCCGTTCCCTGGAAATGAAAGTGTGGTCGCTGTCCTGCCTTTGGTTCCGTCATTTAGAGGCTTTACTTCCTTAAGAACGTTGTCTCCCGTGGAAAGCCTTGCGCTCTTCAAGGTGCTTTTCCACATCCTTGATGTCGACCTGTGGGCGGTCCTGAATGATCGCGTCCTTGATCGCATCGTCTGCTGCCTTTCCCAGCTCTGCGTAGCTGAGCCCCTCTGCAATCTTGCAGAGCTTGTCCCAGCTACGAATCGACTTCGAAAAATTAACAAGTCGATTCTTTAGCACTGCTTTGGTTTGTTGCTGATTAGGAAGCCCGTATTCGATAACATCATCGAAACGGCGGAACAAGGCGTAGTCGAGAATTTCTGGGTGGTTCGTGGCCGCGATGATTAGGCTGTTGGACTGATCCTGCTCAATCATTTGTAGGAAACTGTTCAGAACGCGACGAATCTCGCCTATGTCATTAGCCAGACCGCGTTGTGAACCGATCGCGTCGAACTCGTCAAAAAAATAGATGCCGCGAGTATCGCGTATGGCATCGAAGATCTGTCGGAGCTTCGCAGCAGTCTCCCCCATGAATTTGGTAATGAGACTGTCTAGTCGAACAACGTAGAGAGGAATGCCTAATTCGCCAGCAAGTGCGGAGGCGGTCATGGTCTTGCCGGTACCGGGTGGGCCAACAAGCAGGAGCTTGCGACGTGGCGATAAGCCGTGAGCGCGGATCTTCTCGAAGTTACGCTGCTCATTGATGATTCGGGCTAAGCGATTGTGCGTGGCCTCATCCAAAATCATTTCCGCAAATCGAGTGCGAGGTAGAGCGGCAGACAGCAGATTGCCCAGCTCGCCTCGTGGTTGACCGATCGGAACTGGAGAGCTCAAGGGCATGCGATTCTTCTTGGCCGAGTCGATGAGAGCTCGCAGGTCTTCCGCAAGCTTTCCATGCCCCTGCTTTGCTTCATGGGCCGCTACCTGCATAGCGACAGACAGGAAGTGGGCATCATCTCCCTTGATGTGTGAGCGCAGAAGCGCTTTTAGATGTTCGCTGCTAGCCATAATATCCAATCCTGATGTGCCGGTAGTGTAACCGCTTAGAGGCGATTAGCCCTGATCGGATCAATTTTTCCGCTGCTTGGTAGCGGTCCGTGTTGGGCTGAGCGTTTCATTGTCGACCCGCCTAGATTGACCGGAACTCATCAATGGATGATGGCTGCTTCTGGCCGATTATTGCCTGGTGCCAAACAGATGAAAACAAGCCCGACGCAACGCGTCGGGCTTTTATTGTAGAAATTTTGTAGCTATCGCGGCTCAACGTTATCCAACGCCCGGTTCGCCAGTAATGAACTCAGCTCAATCAATTGCTGAATGCCAAGGGCAACATGGCGGCGAGAGCCATCCAATTCGAATGCGAGATCACTGACCATCGCATCAGCCGAAGCCAGGGTTTCGCTGAGGTTGGCGAGCAGGCATTCGGTGTCGACGTCTTCTACGACGGTGAACAGCTGACCCGGTTGAGTGGTGGCTTCAGGTTTTTCCGGTTTCGGTAAAAGGTAGAAATCCAGGGCACGTTTGGCGGCGGCGTCGAGTTTTTGGGCGTTGATGCCGTCGGCGTAGGGGGAGGTGGGGTCTGCTTCTGGAGGGTTCGGAGTTATTTTGAACATTGGGACTTCCTTTAGTAGAGCCGCAACCGTCTCGCTACTAAACGAATAAGGCGGCAGCTGTGTGCAAGTTAGTAGACCGGTGAAGTCACCAAACCGGCGCGCCCGAAGGCGCCATGCACACAGCCACCATCACGTGCAGGCACAGCCTGACTGATGACTCATGCAACCGTTAGTGACTTCCTGGGCTACTAAACCCGACCACTGATGGGCAGTGGCAGGGAAACGATAGGGCCTGGATACAAGGCGCACAAGCGGGTGGATTCTGGCGTAGTTGTAGGCAAAGGCGCAAGGTTGGGTAGTCTGGCGAAAGGCTGGCGGTCGGACATGCGACTCGGGCTGGAAATGGTTGCAATGTGTGGCGAGCAAGCTTGTCCCGTCGCAGGTTGACTGATGGAGTCTGCCAGTAGGTAGGCATCGATTCGATTGAAGCTAGGCTGCCTGGTTTCAGGAATACCTAAGGTTGTTCGATGCCCCGCCGTGCATGTTCGACTCGTGTCCTGATAACGCATTCAGTTGCATGGTCGTTCAACAATCCCATTGCCTGCATGAACGCATAAACGGTCGTAGGCCCAACGAACTTCCAGCCTCGTTTTTTCAGCTCTTTCGATAGCGCGACCGACTCGACAGACGTCGAGGCGGTCTGAGGTTCAATCGGGTTCGCAACCTGAGGGGCGTAGCGCCAAAAAAAGGAAGCCAACGAGCCTTCCGTTTCGACGAGCTCGCAGGCACGACGGGCATTGTTGATGACAGCTTCGATCTTGCCGCGATGGCGAACGATGCCAGCGTCCTGAAGCAGACGCTCTACATCGCTGTCGTTGTACTGAGCGACCCGGACGAAGTCGAAGCCATCAAAGGCGGCACGAAAGTTATCCCGCTTGGCCAGGATCGTGCGCCAGCTAAGGCCGGACTGGAATCCCTCAAGACTGATTTTTTCGAACAGGCGTCTATCGTCAGCTACGGGAAACCCCCACTCGGTATCGTGGTATTGAAGAAATTCCGGCGCGGCTGCGCACCAGCGGCACCGGCGTTGCCCATCAAGCCCAATGATCGTCGCTTCCATGGCGTCAGCTCCCTGTACTGGCCAGCAAAAACGCCAAGCGCGGATCGGCCTTCGATGGCTTCACCTCGACAATTTCTGCCTGCACGACATCTTGCATCACGAAGGGGTCACCGCTGATGCGATCTTCAAGTTGGGCCAGTGTGATTCCGCTTGCCAGGATCATTCCTCCGGCTTGTGGCTCAAGGCTTCCGGCCATGATAAAGACTCCGGCGTCAAAACCGCATTGCAGCCAGTCCTTATGGGCTTGCATCAACTGACCCGCCAGATCGCGTCCGGCTGAAAATCGTAGGAATACGACAAACATTGGTGGTCCTTCCAAAGATTGCTGGGTTATTGGATCGAAGCCCGTGCCACGCCGGTGATGCTGTCGAGCCATGCACTCATGCGCTCGGCTTCTAGCTTGACGAAATGCTCGTCGTGAAACGAATGCGCAAGCAACGCCACGCCCTGGCTGAACGCCAATACGTGCATTGCCAACGAATCCGCGTTTGGCCCGTGCCCCAATAGAAGAAACTGCTGGCGCAACCAGGTACGGAACAAGGCAAAGAGTTGTTTGGACTGCGGCAGCGCCGGGTGGCCAAGCTTGGCCAGCTCGCTGCAGAGGGTGCCAACCGGGCAACCATGGTGAATGATCTGGGCTTGGTTCGTGACGACGATGAAGATGAAGCTTTTGATGCGCTCGGAGGGTGAGGCGCTTTCTGCCTCCCAAGCCTTAAGCATGTGTGAAGTGCTCAGAAGGCGTTCCGCGATAACGGCATCCAGAATCTCGTCCTTGCTTTTGAAGTGGTAATAAAAGTTGCCACGAGAGATGCCGACGGCGTTGGCGATGTCTGCGAAAGAGGTATGTTCATAACCGTTCTCATAGAACAGCCGGTCTGCCTCTGCAACGATACGCTCACGGGTTGTGATTTCAGCCATCCAACTGTATCCCTATTACCTTGCCCAGCCTCCATTGGTTGAGGTTAGGACGGTTGACCTAATCGATGGAGCTGAGAGTAGGACGAGCATCCTAATTGGTCAAGAGTCGTTGGCCCATTATGCATTTACTGGCGCGTTGCGATGGCTTGGTTGCGGCTGCTACGCAGCCCAGCGGGGCGGTGCGACGTTTCGCTAAATCCCTTCAGGAGATAAAAGCCAGGTATGGGCTCACGACTTGAACTGGCTTGGCGCCACGCCGCTCCAGCGGACGAAGGCGTGGCGGAAGCTGGCGGTTTCGCTGAAGCCCAGCAGTTCGGCGATGCGGTGGATGGGGATTTGATCCTCGCAGAGCATCTGTTTGGCCCGTTCGAAGCGCAGGTCGTCCAGCAGTTCCTGGTAGCTGCAACCCGAATCTTTGAGGTGGCGGCGTAACGTGCGGGCGGAGCAGTTCATTTGTTCGGCCAGGCCTTCCAGGCCGGGAGCGGCGTCGAGTTGGGCGGCGAGCAGTTGGCGGATGCGGCCCAGCCAGGCCTGGCGGCCGGTGAATTCGATGTTCTGCTTGCGGCAACGTTCGACCATGGTGTGGTGGGTGATGGGGTCGGCCAGGGGCAGCGGGTGGTCGAGCCAGTGGCGGTCGAAGGCAAAGGCGTTGTCGACGGCATCGAAACGCACCGGACAATCGAAATGTGCTCCGTAGCAGGCATGGTAATCCGGTGCCGGGTGTTCGAAGCGCGCCGCGCGCAAGGGCAGCGGGTGGCCGAGCAGGTCGTTGCAGGTGACCTTTAGCGAGACCATGCAGAACTCGGCGTTGAACGCGGCCAGAGCCGGGTTCTCCCGATAATCGCTGGCGCTGAGCCAGACCGCCTCGTCGTCTTCCTCCAGGTTCAGCTCGAAGAGTGTTCCCAATAGCGCCGGATAGCGCAGCGCCAGCTGCAAGGCGTCACCTAAGGTGGCACTGGTGAGCAGGGCGTAGCCGAGGATGCCGTAGGACGAAACGTGCATGCTGCACCCCAACTCCAGGCCGATGTCGCGCTTGAGAGCCACGGCGTTGGCGCAGACCTGCATTTCCTGGTTGGTGGTGATACGTGTGTCGGCCCGGCTCAGGTCCGCCGCGCTGATGCCGCTGCCGGCCAGCAACGCGTCACTGGGCAACCCTTCATTCTTGAAGGCGTTGAGCACCAGAGAGACGGCGTTGAGGGTGGTGAGGTGGGAATGAAGCATGTTCGTTTCCAGCCTGGGGAGGCTGGAAATAAGAGCAAGTTGTATGCCGGATGAAAATCGGAAGTTCAACACAACACCCAATGTGGGAGCGAGCAAGCTCTCCCACACTGGGTTTGCCGGGTGTCAGATAAGCTCACCACACAGATCCAGCTCAACCAAGCGCCGAACCTCTTCCACGGGCAACCCTGCGCCAATCAATGCCTGCAACTTGCCGAACGCGGCCTCGCGGGTCATACCGCCGCCGGACACCACGCCGACGCCACGCAAACGGCTGCCAGCCTCGTACACGTCCAGCTCGACGCCGCCTTCATGGCATTGTGTCACTGCCACTACCACCACACCGCTGTCCCGCGCTCGGGCGAGGCTGGCGAGGAAGGCCGGGTTGTCGCTCGGGCCGGTGCCGCTGCCGTAGCATTCCAGCACCAGGCCCTGGATCCCGCTGCCCAACAGGCCGTCGAGGATGTCGGCGCTGATGCCCGGGAACAGCGGCAGCGCCGCGACGTTCGCCAATTGCCTGGCCTGGTTGTAATTCAGCTGCGCTGGCAGCGACGTGGCTTTGGCAGCGCCGCCCTGGCGCTCCAGGCGTTTGAATGGATGGCGACCGAAGCTGCGCACCTTCGCACAACGGGTCGGCGCCAGCAGTTCACTGTGGAAGTAAAGGTGCACGCCCGGCGCCAGGCCCTGGCCGAGGGCGACCAGCGCGCCGCTGAGGTTTTCCCAGGCATCGCTGTCGGTCACGCCGGCGGGCAGCATGGAGCCGGTGAAGCAGACACGGGCAGGCAGGCCCAACAGCTGGAAGCTCATCGCCGCGGCGCTGTAGGCCAGGGTATCGGTGCCGTGCAGGATCAACACGCTGTCGCAACCCTGCACATCCACGGCGTCGACCACCGCTTCGCGCAGTTGCTGCCAGTAGGCCGGGGTCATGTTGGCGCTGTCGATCAGCGGCGACATTTCCCGGAAGCGCCATTGCGGGATGACCAGTTCAGGTTGGCTGTGCAGATAGTCGCGCATGCGGGCTTCGAAGCCGGAGGCCGGGGCGAGGCCGTTGGCGCTGGCTTGCATGCCGATGGTACCGCCGGTGTAGAGCACCATGACGTGCTGGGCGGCAGGGTAGGTCGAGGAATTCATGGTCGTTCTCCGAAGACGAAAACGGCAGCTTCGTCGAGCTGCCCAACATAAGGTCGAGCATGACGCCGACCTTACGCTGTGTCACGCCGGGCGCAGGGGATGCGCCCGGTTTTTTGCAGCAGGCTTGCCGATCAGCGTTGCGCTGCGGCCACACCGGTCACCGCATCAGGTTGGGCAGCGGGTGCGGATGGGGTGGCTGGCCAGGCCTTGCGGTCCAGGTCCAGGTCCGGGAACTTGCTGGAGTCGAACACTGGCACCTTGATGCCGGCCGAACGTTGGGCGTCGTAGTCACGCAGGATGCGCATGCCGACCTTGAACAGCAGGAACAGCGCGATCAGGTTCACGAACGCCAGCAGGGTCATGGTGATGTCGGCGAAAGCGAACACAGTGCTGAGGTTTTCGATGGCGCCCCAGAAAATCAGCACCAGTACCAGTGCGCGATAGCCGATCAGTGCCTTGCGGTTTTCACCGAGCATGAAGCGCAGGTTGTTTTCGCCCAGGTAGTAGTTGTAGAGGATCGAGGTGAACACGAACAGCGCCAGGGCCACGGAGATGAACATCCGGCCCCAGTCACCGACCACGGCGGCCAGGGAGTTCTGGGTCAGGGCAATGCCGTCGCCTTCGAAGCCAGGGGTGTAGAAGCCCGACAGCAGGATCAGCAGCGCGGTGCAGGTGCAGATCACGAAGGTGTCCAGGAACACGCTGAACGCCTGGACCACGCCTTGGGCGACCGGGTGTTCGACCGATGCAACGGCGGCCACGTTAGGCGCACTGCCCAGGCCCGCTTCGTTGGCGAAGACGCCGCGCTTGACACCCATGACGATGGCGCTGCCGATCAGGCCGCCGAACGCCTGGTCCAGGCCAAAGGCGCTCTTGACGATGGTTGCCAGCATGGCTGGTACGTGGTCGAACTGCAGCACGATCACGTAGATGGTCACGGCGATGTAGGCCAATGTCTTGACCGGTACCAACAGGTCGGCCACCTTGGCGATACGCTTGATTCCGCCGATGAACACCAGGCCCAGCAGCACAGCCAGGCCCAGGCCGGTGTAGGTGGTGTCGAGGCCGAAGGCGTTGTTCAGCGAATGAGTCACGGCGTGGGCTTGCAGGCCGTTGAAGGCGAAGCCGAAAGTGACCAGCAGCAGGAAGGCCATGATCATGCCCAACCAGCGTTTCTGCAGGCCGTGCTGGATGTAATAGGACGGGCCGCCACGGTACTGGCCTTCGGAGTCGCAGCGCTTGTAGAGCTGGCCGAGGGAGCACTCGAAGAAGCTGCTGGACATGCCGACCAGCGCGGTTACCCACATCCAGAACACTGCACCGGGGCCGCCGAGGGTCACGGCAATACCCACACCGGCAATGTTGCCCGCGCCAACACGGCCGGCGAGGCTGAGCATCAGGGCCTGGAAGGAACTGAGCTGGTCGGTGCTGCTTTTGAGGCTGTCACGGAATACCGAGAACATGTGGAAGAAATGACGGAACTGGACGAAACGCGAGCGGATCGTGAAGTAGCCGCCGAGCCCGACAATGAGCAGGATCAGCACTTTCCCTGAGAGGAAGTCGTTGATGACTTCGAGCATGAGTATTCCTCGCTGTTTTTTGTTTAAGCAAATGCTGGCCATTTGGAAACATCACGAAACATCCGTCGGCGCACGGCTTGACAGGTGAGGCGAGGTTTCGTCCCGGTCCAATTCGCGGGTTGTTATTAGTTCGGGTTTCGCATGTTTAAGTCTCGCTACCGACGACCACACATGGCGAAGAGGGGCGGCACTATACCTATCAGTGCGATGCCCGTCTGCACGGTTGTGGTGCAAGCGACGAAACGACGTGCTGGAATTAACGAAAATCGCAGCCTTCGACAGCCCCTTTAAGGAGCTGCCGAAGGCTGCGATCTTCTTCCGGTGTTGTCGTTTTCGGCATAAGGCCTCCGTGGCAGTGGCAAAAAAAGGGCTTGGGGAAAAATCCCCAAGCCCTCAAAAGGTGAGAGGTGTCTAGTCCCTCGACCTGGTGAGCGGTGGTTGCATCAATCACGCTTTCAGCGGGACCAGACGCGGAGCAATCATGTTTTCCGGGCGCAGGATGTCGTCGAGCATGGCGTCGTCGAGCAAGCCTTCTTCGCGCACCAGTTCCAGCACGCCGCGGCCGCTTTCCAGGGCGACACGGGCGATGCGGGTGGCGTTTTCATAGCCGATGTACGGGTTCAGGGCGGTGACCAGGCCGATCGAGTGCTCGACCAGTTCGCGGCAGCGCGCTTCGTTGGCGGTGATGCCGACGATGCAGTGCTCGCGCAGCATGTCCATGGCCCGTTGCAGCAGGCGGATCGAGTCGAAGATCTTGAAGGCGATCAGCGGTTCCATCACGTTCAGCTGCAGTTGGCCGCCTTCGGCCGCCATGGTCAGGGCCAGGTCGTTGCCGATGATCTGGAACGCCACCTGGTTGACCGCTTCCGGGATTACCGGGTTGACCTTGCCGGGCATGATCGAGCTGCCTGGCTGGCGGGCCGGCAGGTTGATTTCGTTGATGCCGGTACGTGGCCCGCTGGACAGCAGGCGCAGGTCGTTGCAAATCTTCGACAGCTTGACCGCGGTGCGCTTGAGCATGCCGGAGAACAGCACGAAGGCACCCATGTCCGACGTGGCTTCGATCAGGTCGGCAGCCGGTACCAGCGGTTGGCCGCTGATGGTTGCCAGGCGCTGCACGGCCAGGGCCTGGTAGCGCGGGTCGGCGTTGATGCCGGTGCCGATGGCGGTGCCGCCCAGGTTCACTTCGGTGAGCAGTTCGGGCGCCAGGGTTTTCAGGCGCGCCAGGTCTTCGCTCAGGGTGGTGGCGAAGGCACGGAATTCCTGGCCGAGGGTCATCGGCACGGCGTCCTGCAGCTGGGTACGGCCCATCTTCAGGACGTGGCTGAATTCTTCACCCTTGGCGGCGAACGACTGGATCAGGCTGTCGAGGCTGGCCAGCAACGCATCGTGACCCAGCAGCAGACCCAGGCGGATCGCGGTCGGATAGGCGTCGTTGGTAGACTGCGCCATGTTCACGTCGTTGTTCGGGTGCAGGTATTGGTATTCGCCTTTCTGGTGGCCCATGGCCTCCAGGGCGATGTTGGCGATGACTTCGTTTGCATTCATGTTGGTCGACGTGCCGGCGCCGCCCTGAATCATGTCCACCACGAATTCTTCGTGGAAGTCGCCGCGGATCAGACGGGCACAGGCTTCGCTGATGGCTGCATGCTTGGCTTCGCTGAGTTGACCCAACTCGCGGTTGGCGTCAGCGGCAGCCTGTTTGACCATTGCCAGACCGATGACCAGCTTGGGGTAATGCGAGATCGGAACGCCCGAGAGACGGAAGTTGTTCACCGCTCGCAGGGTCTGGATGCCGTAATACGCTTGTGCTGGTACTTCGAGTACGCCAAGCAGGTCTTTTTCTGTGCGGAATGATGCAGCGGAGGACATGATGGAAATCATCTCGATAAGGACCCGGTCTGTGCCGGAACGCTGTGGATCGTAGGCTCTCGTAAACATAAGGGCCAATGCTGTTAAACACTGCCCTATGCATATTCGGCATAATGCGGATGTGACGCCGGCAGTACGGCGGACGTGTGACCTGTTTTGGTGCATGTTTCGGGAGAACGTGATGAATCTTGAAAGCAAATGGCTTGAGGACTTCAGTGCCTTGGCGGCTACCCGCAGCTTCTCCCAGGCGGCCGAACGGCGTTTCGTCACGCAACCGGCGTTCAGCAGGCGGATCCGTAGCCTGGAAGCGGCGCTGGGGCTGACCTTGGTCAACCGCTCCCGCACGCCGGTCGAGCTGACGGCGGCCGGGCAGTTGTTTCTGGTGACGGCGCGCACCGTCGTGGAGCAGTTGGGCGAGGTGTTGCGGCACTTGCATCACCTGGAAGGCGGGCAGGGCGAAGTGATCCAGGTGGCGGCCGCGCACTCCCTGGCCCTGGGCTTCTTCCCACGCTGGATCGCGCAGCTGCGCAACGAAGGCATGAACATCGCCACGCGCCTGGTGGCGACCAACGTCGGCGATGCCGTCCATGCATTGCGTGAGGGTGGCTGCGACTTGATGCTGGCGTTCTACGACCCGGATTCGGCGATGCAGATGGATCCGGAAATCTTCCCGTCGTTGCACCTGGGCCAGACCGAAATGCTGCCGGTGTGCGCCGCCGACGCCAACGGCAAACCGCTGTTCGACCTCGAAGGCGAGGCCAGTGTGCCGTTGCTGGCCTACAGCGCCGGGGCGTTTCTCGGTCGCTCGGTGAACCAGTTGCTGCGCCAGCGGGCGCTGCGTTTCACCACGGTCTACGAAACGGCCATGGCCGACAGCTTGAAAAGCATGGCCCTGGAAGGCCTGGGCATCGCCTGGGTGCCGCAACTGAGCGTGCGCGCCGAACTGGCCCGGGGCGAACTGGTGATCTGCGGCGGTGGGCAATGGCACGTCCCATTGGAGATCCGCCTGTACCGCTGCGCCCTGGTGCGCAAGGCCAATGTGCGGTTGTTGTGGCGCAAGCTCGAAGGCGGCGCAGCACAGGGCGCCACAGCCTCCTGATCCCACCACAATCCCCTATGGGAGCGAGCCTGCTGGCGATAGCGGTGGGTCAGGCAACATAGAATCTCCCACGGGGTTTGGGTCGTTCACAACATATGGAATCAACACCGACCAGATGTGGGAGCGGGCTTGCTCGCGAAAGCGGCGTGCCAGTCACCACCTTCTGCACTGATACTCTGCTTTCGCGGGCAAGCCCGCTCCCACAGAGGGGGCCGAGGTGTTCTTGTATTGACCTTGAGGTCAATAAAACCGCCGTCCAGGCACAAATGACAGATGGTCGCGACAGGGGCTGTTTATCTGCTTCATTGCGGTATACTGCGCGGCCTTCGGCCGGTTCGGATCGGCCACTATTCGTACAACAAGCCACGCCGGTTTCCCGCGTGGCTTGTTGTTTTTTGACGCGCCTGCGGGCGCCCAGAGAGAAGAGGCACATTGATGAGTGCATTGGTTGGCGTGATCATGGGCTCCAAGTCCGATTGGTCCACCCTTAGCCACACCGCCGATATGCTGGAAAAGCTCGGCATCCCTTATGAGGTGAAAGTGGTCTCTGCCCACCGCACCCCGGACCTGCTGTTCCAGTACGCCGAAGAAGCCGAGGCCCGTGGCATCGAGGTGATCATCGCCGGTGCCGGTGGCGCGGCTCACCTGCCAGGCATGTGTGCGGCCAAGACCCACCTGCCGGTGCTGGGCGTGCCGGTGCAGTCGTCGATGCTCTCGGGCGTCGATTCGCTGTTGTCCATCGTGCAGATGCCGGCCGGCATTCCGGTCGCGACCCTGGCCATCGGCAAGGCCGGTGCGATCAACGCCGCCCTGTTGTCGGCGAGCATCCTGGGCGCCAAGCATCCACAGTTCCATACCGTGCTGAAAAAATTCCGCGCTGAGCAGACAGACAGCGTCCTGGACAATCCAGACCCACGCATTGCCTGAGGTTGTTGACGAATGAAGATCGGTGTAATCGGTGGCGGCCAGTTGGGTCGCATGTTGGCCCTGGCGGGTACGCCGCTGGGGATGAACTTCGCTTTCCTGGACCCGGCGCCGGACGCCTGTGCCGCCGCGCTGGGTGAACACCTGCGGGCCGACTACGGCGACCAGGATCACCTGCGCCAACTGGCCGATGAAGTCGATCTGGTGACCTTCGAGTTCGAGAGCGTCCCGGCCGAGACCGTTGCCTTCCTGTCCCAGTTCGTCCCGGTCTACCCGAGTGCCGAAGCCTTGCGCATTGCTCGCGACCGTTGGTTCGAGAAGAACATGTTCAAGGACCTGGGCATTCCCACCCCGGCCTTTGCCGACATTCAATCCCAGGCCGACCTGGAAGCCGCCGTCGCAGCCATCGGCCTGCCGGCCGTGCTCAAGACCCGCACCCTGGGTTATGACGGCAAGGGCCAGAAAGTTCTGCGCAACCCTGAAGACGTTGCCGGTACGTTCGCCGAGCTGGGCAGCGTGGGCTGCCTCTTGGAAGGTTTCGTGCCGTTTACTGGTGAAGTCTCGCTGATCGCCGTGCGTGCCCGCGACGGTGAAATCCGTTTCTACCCGTTGGTGCACAACACCCACAAGGACGGCATTCTCAAGCTCTCCGTCGCCAGCACCGACCATCCGCTGCAGGCCCTGGCCGAAGATTATTCCAGCCGCGTGCTCAAGCAACTGGACTACGTCGGCGTGATGGCGTTCGAGTTCTTCGAAGTGGACGGCGGTCTCAAGGCCAACGAAATCGCGCCGCGGGTGCACAACTCCGGGCACTGGACCAGCGAAGGCGCCGAGTGCAGCCAGTTCGAAAACCACCTGCGGGCGGTCGCCGGCCTGCCGCTGGGTTCGACTGCCAAGGTTGGTGAAAGCGCGATGTTGAACTTCATCGGTAAGGTACCGGATACCGAGAAGGTCCTGGCGATTGCCGACTGCCATCTGCATCACTATGGCAAGGCGTTCAAGGCCGGGCGCAAGGTTGGTCACGCCAACCTGCGTTGTGCTGACCGGGCGACGCTGGCCCAGCAGATCATCAAGGTCGAGACGCTGATCGCCGAGCAATAATCTGCAACACGATTGGAACCATTCGTCGGCCGGATTCTCTCATGGCAAGGTGCCAAAGTCTGACTAGGCTTTGGCGATCTCACTCAAAAGGGGAATTGCCATGGGAATCATCGGAACCATCTTCATCGGCTTGATCGTCGGCCTGCTGGCACGCTTCCTGAAACCGGGCGATGACAGCATGGGCTGGATCATGACCATCCTGCTCGGTATCGGCGGTTCGCTGGCAGCCACCTATGGCGGTCAGGCTCTGGGTATCTACCAGGCCGGGCAAGGCGCCGGTTTCATTGGCGCCCTGGTCGGCGCGATCGTGCTGCTGGTGATCTACGGCCTGATCAAAAGAAACTGAGTCAATGCGACAAAGCCCCCTGCGCATGGCGCGCGCAGGGGGCTAGAATGCCCGGCGTTCCATCCATCACTCATTGCCGAGCCCTTTCATGCGCCGTCTAGTGTTGACCCTTCTTCTGCTGGGCAGTGGCCTGGCCCATGCTGCCGAGCTGCCGGAAACCGACTGGCTCGAGCTGATGCCCAAGTCGGACCAGAAAGCCCTCGAGGCCATGCCCGAGATCGACCACAATTCCCCCGAAGCCAATGGCACCTTCACCAACAAGGGTGGCCTGAAGCAGAGCAAAGGCTTGCCGGCGGTGATGTATTCGACCAAGACCGTGGCGTCGATGAACGACAAACACATCCGCATAGGCGGTTACCCGGTGCCGTTGGAAACCGACGCCAAGGGTCGCAGTACGTTGTTCTTCCTGGTGCCATACCCCGGCGCCTGCATCCACGTCCCGCCACCGCCGCCTAACCAACTGGTGCTGGTGCGCTATCCCAAGGGCCTGAAGCTGGACGACATCTACACGCCGCTGTGGGTGACCGGCACGCTGAAAATCGAAAAGGTCGACAACGACCTGGCGAGCGCGGCATATGCACTGGACGCGGAGAAGGTGCGGGTGGTGCAGGAGGCGGATCTGTAACCGTCGGTTGGTCCGACGCAAATCCCCTGTGGGAGCGAGCCTGCTCGCGATAGCGGTGGATCAGTCAAGGTAATGGTGGCTGACAGATCGCTATCGCGAGCAGGCTCGCTCCCACAATGGTTTTGTAGTGTGGCTTAGAGCGGTTTGCTCCTGATACTCACACCCAGGGTATGGCTGGCTTGCGGCAGCAGCGTCACCACATCATCCATCACGTTCGCCGTCTCGATGCACAGCATGCGTTGCCAGCCATCGTCGGCCATGTCGCTGAAGGCCTTGGCGCGTTCGGTCCAGGGGTTCCAGATCACCGCCGAGCGTGAGCCGCTGCTGGTCAGTTCGATCCGTCGTTCCCAATGCGGGTCGACAATGCTCAGCGTCGCTGGGGTATCGAGATAGACACGGTCGGTCTCGCCGGCAAAGTGCAGGTCGCCGGCCTGAGTGGCGGTGTTCCAATCGTCCAGGGTTTCGATGTAGTTCAATCCGGCCACGCCTTCGACGTGCACGTTGCGCACGTCGCTCACGGCGAAATAGCTGTGCAGCGCCTGGCTGAGGCTGACGGTTTCGCTGCCGCGGTTATGGCTGGTGAGGCTGATGTGCAGTTGCGCGTCCATCACGATGGTCAGCGTCAGGTCGACCTGATGAGGCCAGCCCGCCAGGCCGTTTTCGGGGTAGGGCAGTACGAACTCGATTTTCAGGCCTTCGCCCTCGGCCTCGATGCCTTTCAATTCCCAATCCATCGCCCGCACCAGGCCGTGGGCCGTGGCCGGCTCGTTGCTCACGCGCATGGCCTGGACGCTGTCGGGGTTGCGTGTCAGGTTACCGAACCATGGCCAGCACACCGGCACGCCGGCGCGAATGCTTTTGCCAGCCTTGAAGGTCGCCTGGTCGTTGAGCCAGATCAGCGGCGGTTGGCCATCCACTTGATAACTGAGGATATGCGCGCCTTGCTGGGCCACCAGCAACTCGGCCTGACCGTGGCGGATACGCCAGCCATTGAGTTCATCCAGTTTGACGGCTTCGACATTGGGCGTGGGCATACTGCAAACCTCGTTCAGGAACAGGAACCGCAATGGACCACAAAACGGCCGTCGCGTTTAACGGGCGCGCGGCGGAACCGAACGGGTGCGACCACTGCCGTCGATGGCGACGAACACGAACACCGCCTCGGTCACCTTGCGCCATTCACTGGACAGCGGGTCGTCGCTCCAGACCTCGACCATCATCTGGATCGAGCTGCGGCCGATTTCCAGGGTCTGGGTATAGAACGACAGCTGTGCACCTACGGCTACCGGCACCAGGAACGCCATGCGATCGATCGCCACGGTCGCCACGCGCCCGCCGGCTACCCGGCTGGCCATCGCCGTGCCGGCCAGGTCCATCTGAGACACCAGCCAGCCGCCGAAGATATCGCCGAAGCCGTTGGTGTCGCGGGGAAGCGCGGTGATTTGCAGGGCAAGGTCGCCTTGCGGGATTGGATCTTCTTGTTCGAGCTCTATCATGCCGGGGGTGCCTCTGACCCGTAACTCTGTCTTGTACTTCAGGTGAATAGCCGTCTTTGTAAAAAACGATTCAGCCCGAACACATTGCGTTCGTCACGTTTTTCGAAAGGCGCGCTAAAGGGAGACTCTGCGAAACCGGCTGGCCCTGGTGTCTTTCTCCTACAAACTCTGCACCACCAACGACGTTTTCGCACAGCAACCCCTTACAGAGTGTCGCAAGCTAGCGAGTATATCGGGCGATAGCCGTCGAGACGACCACCCGGTTCTGATTTCGACCGAGAATGACGCGCCTCCCTGTGCTTTTTCCAACAATTTGCTATCGTGCCGAACCGCTCCAACCCCGATTTCCGGGTTGCAGAACCGACTATAAGAGAAGCCTTCGCCATGACCACTGCGCCTTCGAGCACGGCAGCCCCTGCGCAACCCGCCCGTCCGCTGACCCGCAACGACTACAAGACCTTGTCGCTGTCTGCCCTGGGCGGTGCCCTGGAGTTCTACGATTTCATCATTTTCGTATTCTTCGCCACCGTGGTCGGCAAATTGTTCTTCCCCGCCGACATGCCCGAGTGGCTGCGTCTGATGCAGACATTCGGCATCTTTGCCGCCGGCTATCTGGCCCGGCCCCTGGGCGGTATTGTCATGGCGCACTTCGGTGACCTGCTGGGCCGCAAGAAGATGTTCACCCTGAGCATCTTCATGATGGCTGTGCCGACCCTGATCATGGGCCTGTTGCCGACCTACGCGCAGATCGGCATGTGGGCGCCGATCCTGCTGTTGCTGATGCGGGTAATCCAGGGCGCGGCCATTGGCGGTGAAGTGCCGGGGGCCTGGGTGTTCGTCTCCGAACACGTTCCGGGGCGCCATATCGGTTATGCCTGCGGCACCCTCACGTCGGGCCTGACGGCGGGGATCCTGCTGGGCTCCTTGGTGGCCACTGCGATCAACACACTCTATACGCCGGTGGAAGTGGCGGATTATGCCTGGCGCATCCCGTTCCTGTTGGGCGGTGTGTTCGGCCTCTTTTCGGTGTACCTGCGCCAGTGGCTCCACGAAACCCCGGTGTTTGCCGAGCTGCAGCTGCGCAAGGCCCTGGCTGAAGAAGTGCCGCTGCGCGCGGTGCTGCGCGACCACCGCGGGGCCATTGTTATTTCCATGCTGCTGACCTGGCTGTTGTCCGCCGCCATTGTGGTGCTGATCCTGATGACCCCGACGGTCTTGCAGACGGTCTACCATTTCGCGCCGACCACTGCCTTGCAATCCAACAGCGTGGCGATCGTGATGCTGAGCATCGGCTGCATCCTGGCCGGTGCCCTGGCGGACCGCTTCGGTGCGGGGCGGGTCTTCGTCTTCGGCTGCGCCGCATTGCTGGCCAGTGCCTGGACCTTCTACCACAACCTGGCCGACCATCCGCAATGGCTGTTTCCGATGTATGCCCTCACGGGCCTGCTGGTGGGCACCATTGGTGCGGTGCCCTACGTCATGGTCAAGGCCTTCCCACCGGTGGTGCGCTTCAGCGGCCTGTCGTTCTCTTACAACGTGGCCTACGCGATTTTCGGCGGCCTGACGCCGATGATCGTCAGCCTGCTGCTCAAGGAGAGCCCGATGGGGCCGGCGTATTACGTGGCGGTCCTGTGTGGGATGGGGATTGTGGTGGGGGCTTATCTCTGGAAGAAGGGGCGCTAGGCCCCGGGCCTTTCATCGGCTTTTCCGGCCTCATCGCGAGCAGGTTCGCTCCCACAATGGTTCTGCGCACACCGCAAACCCTTGTGGGAGCGAGCCTGCTCGCGATTGGGGGCCATCACGAATCATCCTGTAAAACTCAATGCTGGCCTTTCATCCAATTGTCATATTTCAGCCATAGAGTGTTCACACGGCTTACCGATACTTGGCCGACTTAACACACCCTATCTGCTAGGAGTAAGGCATGAAACTGAAGCGTTTGATGGCGGCAATGACTTTTGTCGCTGCTGGCGTTGCGACTGCCAACGCGGTTGCCGCTGTTGACCCTGCGATCCCGAGCTACACCAAGACCACTGGTGTGTCGGGCAACCTCTCCAGCGTCGGCTCCGATACCCTGGCAAACCTGATGACCTTGTGGGCCGAGAACTACAAGAAGGAATACCCGAACGTAAACATCCAGATCCAGGCCGCCGGTTCCTCCACCGCGCCGCCCGCACTCACCGAAGGCACCGCTAACCTGGGCCCGATGAGCCGCAAGATGAAGGACAACGAACTGCAGGCCTTCGAACAGAAGTATGGCTACAAGCCAACCGCTATCCCGGTTGCCGTGGACGCCCTGGCTGTATTCGTGCACAAGGACAACCCGATCCAGCACCTGACCATGGAACAGGTCGATGCGATCTTCTCGTCCACCCGCCTGTGCGGCGCCAAGGCTGACGTCAAGACCTGGGGCGACCTGGGCGTGACCGGCGACCTGGCCAACAAGCCGGTTCAACTGTTCGGTCGCAACTCGGTATCCGGCACCTACGGCTACTTCAAGGAAGAAGCCCTGTGCAAAGGCGACTACAAGCCAAACGTCAACGAACAACCTGGCTCGGCTTCGGTCGTTCAGTCGATCAGTTCCTCGCTGAACGGCGTGGGTTATTCGGGTATCGGCTACAAGACCGCCAGCGTGAAAACCGTGGCCCTGGCCAAGAAAGGCAGCACCGAGTTCATTGAAGACACCGAAGAAAACGCACTGAACGGCAAATACCCGCTGTCGCGTTTCCTCTACGTGTACGTCAACAAGGCTCCGAACAAGCCTCTGGCGCCGCTGGAAGCCGAGTTCGTGAAGCTGGTCCTGTCCAAGCAAGGCCAGGAAGTCGTGGTCAAGGATGGCTACATCCCGCTGCCAGCCAAAGTAGCCGCCAAGGCACTGGCTGATCTGGGGCTGTCGGAAGGCGGCAACGTCGCCAAGCAGTAACACTTGAGCCCGGGCCAACGCCCGGCCTCTTGTGGGAGCGTGCTTGCTCGCGATAGCGGTGGGTCAGTCGACACAGCTGTTGAATGTGACGTCCTCATCGCGAGCAAGCCCGCTCCCACAGACACTAATTTCCTCTCCGCTGCCAGTTTCCACGGGCGGCGGATTTGTTGCGTCACTGCATTGTCATCTTTCTGTCATACAGGATCGCTAGGGTGTGCGCATGAATGATCTGGCCAATTCCACAATGACTACGACTTCCCCTCCCAAGCGCATTGATTTCAATACGCCTGAGTTGCAACGCAAGCGCCGTATCCGTGCGCTCAAGGACCGCCTGACCCGCTGGTACGTCCTGGTCGGCGGGCTTGCCGTCCTGGCGGCCATCACCCTGATTTTCTTTTTCCTGGCCTATGTAGTGCTGCCCCTGTTCCAGGGCGCGGACCTGACCGCCAAGGACTCGATCACGCCGGCCTGGATGCAGGACGCCGGTAAGCCACTGCTGATCGCCATCGAAGAACAGAACCAGGTCGCCATGCGGGTTTCCGACAAGGGGCAGGCGTTGTTCTATGACATTGACAGCGGTGCCGAGCTGCGTCGTGTCGACCTGCCGGTACCAGCCGGCGCCAACGTGACGTCCATTGGCGAAGACCAGCCCGGCAGCCCGCTGGTGGCCATCGGTCTGTCCAATGGCCAGGCCCTGGTGTTCCGTCACACGTATAAGGTCAGCTACCCGGACGGCAAGAAGACCATCTCGCCGGCCGTCGAATACCCTTATGGCGAAACGCCTATCGTCTTGAACGAGCAGGGCGCTGCGCTGGAGCATGTCAGCCTCAATGCCACCGATTCGGCCCTGCTGATCGCCGGTTCCAGCGGCGCCCAGTTGCACGTGCTGTCGATTACCAGCGAAGAAAACATGATGACCGGTGAAGTCACCAGCGAGCAGACGCGAATCGATCTGCCGCAGATGACCGAGCCGGTGAAGAACATCTTCGTCGACCCGCGCCAGCAGTGGTTGTACGTGGTCAATGGTCGGGCCCAGGCCGATGTGTTCAGCCTGCGGGACAAGAGCCTCAATGGCCGTTACAAATTACTGGAAAACGCCGACGCCCAGGTGACCACCGCGACCCAACTGGTGGGTGGGATTTCGTTGATCGTCGGGGACTCCAAGGGCGGTTTGTCCCAATGGTTCATGGCCCGGGATCCTGACGGCGAGCAACGCCTGAAAGAGATCCGCACCTTCCAGATGGGCACCGCGCCCATCGTCGAGATCACCGCCGAAGAGCGTCGCAAAGGCTTCGTCGCCCTCGACGCCGCCGGTAAGCTGGGTGTGTTCCACAGCACCGCCCACCGCACATTGCTGGTGGACCAGGTAGTCGATGGGCAGGGCGTGTTCGGCATGTCGCCACGGGCCAACCGGCTGATCGTGGAGCAGGGCGGCAAGCTCCAGCCGCTGTCGCTGGACAACCCGCACCCGGAAGTCTCCTGGAGCGCGTTGTGGGGCAAGGTCTGGTACGAGAACTACGACGAGCCTAAATACGTCTGGCAATCGACCGCCGCCAACACCGACTTCGAACCCAAGCTGAGCCTGTCGCCGCTGACCTTCGGTACGCTGAAAGCCGCGTTCTACGCCATGTTGCTGGCGGCTCCCCTGGCGGTGGCTGCCGCCATCTACACTGCGTACTTCATGGCTCCGGGCATGCGCCGCAAGGTCAAGCCGGTGATCGAATTGATGGAGGCCATGCCGACGGTGATCCTCGGCTTCTTCGCCGGCCTGTTCCTGGCACCTTACGTTGAAGGGCACCTGCCAGGCATTTTCAGCCTGCTGATGCTGTTGCCGATTGGCATCCTGGTGGCCGGTTTCGTCTTCAGCCGCCTGCCGGAGTCCGTTCGCCTGAGGGTGCCGGACGGCTGGGAAAGTGCCTTGCTGATTCCGGTGATTCTGTTCGTGGGCTGGCTCTCGCTGTACATGAGCCCGTACATGGAAGCCTGGTTCTTTGGCGGCGACATGCGCATGTGGATCTCCCATGACCTGGGCATCACCTACGACCAGCGCAACGCCCTGGTGGTGGGCCTGGCGATGGGCTTCGCGGTGATCCCGAACATCTACTCCATCGCCGAAGACGCCGTGTTCAGTGTGCCGCGCGGCCTGACCCTGGGCTCCCTGGCCCTGGGGGCCACGCCTTGGCAGACCATGACCCGCGTGGTGATCCTAACCGCCAGCCCGGGCATCTTCTCGGCGCTGATGATCGGCATGGGCCGTGCGGTGGGCGAAACCATGATCGTCTTGATGGCCACCGGTAACACGCCGGTCATGGAGATGAACCTGTTCGAAGGCCTGCGGACCCTGGCAGCCAACGTGGCGGTGGAAATGCCTGAATCGGAGGTCGGCGGCAGCCATTACCGCGTGCTGTTCCTGTCGGCGCTGGTGTTGCTGTTGTTCACGTTCGTCATGAACACCCTCGCTGAGCTGATCCGTCAGCGTCTGCGCAAGAAATATTCGTCGCTTTAAGAAAGGTAGAAGTCTGTGAAACAGAACTCCCTGAAAGGATGGTTCAAGAGCGGCGCCCCCGGCGTCTGGATCAGCGGCGGCGCAGTGTCCATCGCTGTCATCATGACCATTGGCCTGCTGGCGGTGATCGCCGTGCGCGGCCTGGGCCATTTCTGGCCGGCGGACCTGATCCACGCCAACTACAACGTGCCGGGCATGCCCGCGCACCTGGTGGTCGGTGAAGTGGTGCAGAAGGAAGAAGTGCCTCGTGAGCGCCTGAAGAGCGCCGGCCTGCCGGTGCCGGACGAAGGCCCCGAGTTCATGACCCGCGAGCTGATCAAGGTCGGCAACCGGGACCTGAACGGCACCGACTTCACCTGGATCGTCGGCGACTGGCTGAGCGACCAGACCACGCCGCCGGAGCTGATGGCCATCGAGCGCCGTGAGTGGGGCAACTTCTACGGCTATCTGGTCAACGTCAAGGAAGAAGGCAAGGTCGTTGCCGAGGGCGAGGCCGCCTGGCCGCAGTTGCAGGCTCGCATTGCGCGGGTCAATCAGCTCGCCGCGGAACTCAAGACCCTGGAAAAATCCGACATCGGCGCCATCAACGCCGGCCTGGAGCGTATCCGCCTGCACGGTCGCAAGCTGGAGCTGGAGGGCAAGCTCGACGCCGCCGCCCAAGCCGACATGGCCAGTGAACGTGCCGAGCTCGATGCGCGCTACAAGGAAATTGAAGCGCGCCTGACCGACCTGCACACCCAGTTCAACCGCGACAGCCTGACCGCCCGTGATGCCAACGGCAAGGAAGTGGAAATTGGCATCGGCAAAGTGGTGCACGCTTATCAGCCGAACGGCATGGGCACCTTCACCAAACTCGGTTTCTACTTCAGCAAGGTCTGGGAGTTCCTCAGCGACGACCCCCGTGAAGCCAACACCGAAGGCGGGATCTTCCCGGCGATTTTCGGCACGGTGATGATGACCCTGATCATGGCGATGATCGTGACACCATTCGGCGTGCTGGCGGCGGTCTACCTGCGTGAATACGCCCGCCAGGGCCCGATGACCCGCCTGATCCGCATTGCGGTGAACAACCTGGCGGGCGTGCCGGCCATCGTTTATGGCGTGTTCGGCCTGGGCTTCTTCGTCTATGTGCTGGGCGGCTCGGTTGACCGTCTGTTCTTCCCCGAAGCGCTGCCAGCGCCGACCTTCGGCACCCCGGGCCTGCTCTGGGCCTCCCTGACCCTGGCCCTGCTGGCGGTGCCGGTGGTGATCGTGGCGACCGAAGAAGGCCTGGCGCGAATCCCGCGAACCGTGCGTGAAGGTTCCCTGGCCCTCGGTGCCACCAAGGCCGAGACCCTGTGGAAGATCGTCCTGCCGATGGCGAGCCCGGCGATGATGACCGGCATGATCCTCGCGGTGGCCCGCGCCGCCGGTGAAGTGGCGCCGCTGATGCTGGTGGGTGTGGTGAAACTGGCGCCGTCGCTGCCGCTGGATGGCAACTACCCCTACGTGCACCTGGACCAGAAGATCATGCACTTGGGCTTCCACATCTATGACGTAGGCTTCCAGAGCCCGAACGTCGAAGCGGCGCGCCCCCTGGTCTATGCCACGGCGTTGCTGCTGGTAGTGGTGATCGCCACGTTGAACCTGTCGGCCGTGTGGATCCGTAACCACCTGCGCGAGAAGTACAAGGCGTTGGATAGCTAACAGCCAATAGCTACAAGCGGCAAGCTAGAAGCCGCTTTTGCCCAAACTTGCAGCTTGCAGCTCAAAGCTTGCAGCTACGAACGGAGTGAGCCCATGCAACACGAAGCACATACACACGGCATCAACATGTCGGCCCTGGGTCGCAACAAGCAGAGCCTGAACCTGGCCGAGGAAACCGTCGCCATCGAAGTGCCTGGCCTGAGCCTGTTCTATGGCCAGAAGCAAGCGCTGTACGACGTCAGCCTGAACATCCCGAAACAACGCGTGACCGCGTTCATCGGTCCGTCGGGCTGCGGCAAGTCGACCTTGCTGCGTACCTTCAACCGTATGAACGACCTGGTGGACGGTTGCCGCGTCGAAGGTGAAATCAACCTCTACGGCAACAACATCTACCGCAAGGGCGAAGACGTTGCGGAGCTGCGCCGTCGCGTGGGCATGGTGTTCCAGAAGCCCAACCCGTTCCCGAAGACCATCTACGAAAACGTGGTCTACGGCCTGCGCATCCAGGGCATCAACAAGAAGCGCATTCTCGACGAAGCCGTGGAATGGGCCCTCAAGGGCGCGGCGCTGTGGGATGAGGTCAAGGACCGCCTGCATGATTCGGCCCTGGGCCTGTCCGGTGGCCAGCAGCAACGCCTGGTGATTGCCCGCACCATCGCCGTGGAACCGGAAGTGTTGCTGCTCGACGAACCCTGCTCGGCCCTGGACCCGATCTCGACCTTGAAGGTCGAAGAGTTGATCTACGAGCTCAAGTCCAAGTTCACCATCGTCATCGTGACCCACAACATGCAGCAGGCGGCGCGGGTTTCCGACTACACGGCCTTCATGTACATGGGCAAGCTGGTGGAATTCGGCGATACCGACACCTTGTTTACCAATCCGGCCAAGAAGCAGACCGAAGACTACATCACGGGCCGCTATGGCTAGCGGCAGCTGCGAGCCGCGGGCTTCAAGCGGCAAGTCAAAGCGGTACGAGTCACGACACACATCAGCTTGCAGCTTGTAGCTTGCAGCTCACAGCTTTTGCGGAGCAAACCCATGATTTCGAAGGAAGGCCTTACTCACCACATTTCCGCCCAGTTCAACGCCGAGCTGGAGGAGGTACGCAGTCACCTGCTGGCCATGGGCGGCCTGGTGGAAAAGCAGGTCAATGACGCGGTGACCGCGCTGATCGAGGCCGACTCCGGCCTGGCCCAGCAGGTGCGCGAGATCGACGACCAGATCAACCAGATGGAACGCAACATCGACGAAGAGTGCTTGCGCATCCTGGCTCGCCGCCAGCCGGCCGCTTCCGACCTGAGGTTGATCATCAGCATTTCCAAATCGGTGATCGATCTCGAGCGGATTGGCGACGAAGCCACCAAGATCGCCCGTCGTGCCATTCAGTTGTGCGAAGAAGGCGAGGCGCCGCGCGGCTACGTCGAGGTTCGCCACATCGGCGACCAGGTTCGCAACATGGTTCGCGATGCGCTGGACGCCTTCGCTCGCTTCGACGCCGACCTGGCGTTGTCGGTGGCCCAATACGACAAGATCATCGACCGCGAATACAAGACCGCCCTGCGTGAGCTGGCGACCTACATGATGGAAGACCCGCGCTCGATCTCCCGGGTGTTGAGCATCATCTGGGTGCTGCGTTCCCTGGAGCGTATCGGTGATCATGCGCGTAACATCTCCGAACTTGTGATCTACCTGGTGCGCGGTACCGACGTACGGCACATGGGGCTCAAGCGCATGAAGGAAGAAGTTGAGGGCACCCCGTCGGAAACCCCTAATGTTCCGGGTGAATTTGACGATAAGTAGGATTGCCAGGAAAAGCGCCCGGCCTTCTGGTCGGGCTTTTTTTTTGCCATTTTTTTATCGACAGCAGCACCCCGTGAACGAAAAGTCCCGGCGTGACTGACGGTTTTTGGCGATGTGCCATCAGTAAAAGCGGTATGCTTGCCGGGATTTTTTAGAGGTGTATCTGGATGAGTAAGGTCAGTGTGTTGGTCGTGGACGATGCGTCGTTCATTCGTGACCTGGTGAAGAAGTGCCTGCGCAATTACTTCCCGGGCATCCGTATCGAAGATGCAGTGAACGGCAGAAAAGCCCAGGCTCTGCTGGCCCGCGAGGCGTTCGACCTGGTGCTGTGCGATTGGGAAATGCCGGAAATGTCCGGCCTTGAGTTGTTGACCTGGTGCCGTCAGCAGGACAACCTCAAGGGCATGCCGTTCGTCATGGTCACCAGCCGTGGTGACAAGGAAAACGTGGTCCAGGCGATCCAGGCCGGTGTTTCCGGTTATGTCAGCAAGCCCTTCACCAACGAACAGTTGCTGACCAAGGTCAAGCAGGCCCTGCACAAGGTCGGCAAGCTCGACACCCTGATGAACAGCGCGCCGACCAAGATGAACTCCGCGTTCGGCAATGATTCCCTCAGTGCCCTGACGGGCGGCAAGGCGGCTCCGGTCGTCGCCGCTACTGCGCCTGCGCCCACCAGGCCAGCCGCTGCGGCACCGGCCGCCCCTGCCGCTGCGCCGGCCCGTGGTCTGCTCAACAGCCCGCCGGTCAAGGCGCCTGTAGCATCCGCTTCCGTCGGCGCCAACCGCGGCCAGGGCCAGCTGCGCCTGGCCAGTGGCACCCAGCAATGCGTGATCAAGGCCCTGAGCCTCAAGGAAGCGCTGCTGCTGGTCAAACGCTCCGATACTCTGCCGCAAGTGCTCGAAAGCTCGGTGCTGGACATGGAGCAGGGCGACAACGCCGAAACCGCGCGCCTGAACGGCTACCTGCACGCTATCGTTGCCCACGAACAGACGCCGGACAGCGAGTGGCTGCAACTGACCTTCCGCTTCGTCGACAAAGACCCGCAGAAACTCGACTACATCTCCCGCCTGATCGCCCGCGGTACCGCGCAGAAGCACTTCGTACCGGGCGCCTGATCCAGCGGCGCTTTCAGAGATCGTTCCCACGCTCTGCGTGGGAATGCCTCCACGGACGCTCTGCGTTCGGTTTTGAGGGCCGCGGAGCGTCCCAGGCTGCTTTCCCACGCGGAGCGTGGGAACGATCACCTCATTGATTCAACTCTGAAACATCCGTCGATTACGCGGGTCCATCCCAACTGCTAGGCTGCTGTGCAAGCCTACATTTTCGACAGAACCTTTGCCCATGCTCGCGCCCTTGTTGTTCGCCTGCAGTCTTGTCCTGGCCTCCACGTCGGCCATGGCCATGACCATCTACAAATCCACCGATGCCAACGGCGTGGTGTCCTATAGCGACCGCCCCAGCCGAGGCGCCCAGGTGTTCGTCTTTCGCGACCGCATGGTCGAGCACCTGGAGCGTCAGGTGTTTCTCGATATCAAGAAGCAAAAGGGTGCGGACGCTGTGTTCGTACGCAATGACCTGTACGCACCGGTTGAGATCGAGTTGAGTTTCGCCGGCCTGGACAATGTGAGCGGAGCACCGAGCCGGCCGATTCGGCGGGTCCTGCCGGCGCGCAGCAACCTGCGCCTGGCGCTGCTCACGGCCATCCAGCCCGCAAAGCCGTTGATGTACACCCCCAGGTTCGAATATTCGCTGGGTGACCCGACGGACGCGGCACAGGCCTATCGCTATCCGTTGCCATGGCGCGGTGGACCGTTCCGGCTGAGCCAGGGCGCCAACGGTCAGTACAGCCACTACGGTCCGAAGAACCGCTACGCCATGGACATCGCCATGCCCGTAGGTACGCCGATCATTGCGGCGCGGGGCGGCGTGGTGATCAAGACCGAGAATGAACAGACCGGCCGTGGCGACGACCCTTCGGGCAACTTCGTGCGGGTGTTGCACGACGACGGCACCATGGGTGTCTATCTGCATCTGCAGAAAGGTTCGGTGAGCGTTCGGGAAGGGCAGCGGGTGGCGGTGGGCACGCCCTTGGCGTTATCGGGCAACACCGGCAACAGCTCCGGACCGCACCTGCATTTCGTGGTGCAGCGCAACACCGGGTTGGGGCTGGTGTCGATTCCCTACCAGTTCGATCAACCGGTGGGGGAGTTGCCCAACTTTGCGTTGGGCAAGCAGTGATGGGGTGTCAGGGCTGACGCCATCGCGAGCAGGCTCGCTCCCACAATGGACCTGCTGTGAACACAAACTCTCGGCAAACAGGGATCCATGTGGGAGCGAGCCTGCTCGCGATGGCAGCGCCGCGGATCTTGAGTCAACGACTCAATCGAGCATCAACACCTTCGCCAGAATGATCTTCGGCCCTTTCATCTTCTTGATGATGATCCGCAGGCCTTCGACTTCCAGCACTTCTTCCTCTTCCGGCACTCGCTTGAGGGTTTCGTAGACCAGCCCGGCAAGCGTCTCGGCTTCGATATGGTCCAGGTCGATCCCCAGCAGGCGCTCGACCTTGAACAGTGGCGTGTCGCCGCGTACCAGCAGCTTGCCCGGCTGGTAGGCCAGAATGCCGCGCTCGGCCTTGCGGTGTTCGTCCTGGATATCGCCCACCAGCACTTCCAGCACGTCTTCCATGGTCAGGTAGCCGATGATGTTGCCGTCGGCTTCCTCGACCACGGCGAAGTGCGAGCCGCCCTTGCGGAACTGCTCCAGCAATTGCGACAACGGCATGTGCCGGGATACGCGCTCCAGGGGACGGGTCAGTTCGGCCAGGTTGAACGACTCGGGGATGTGGTCCAGGGCTGCCAGTTCCAGCAACAGGTCCTTGATGTGCAACAGGCCGACGAACTCCTGGCGCTCGCTGTCGTACACCGGGTAGCGGCTGAACTTGTGACGACGGAACAGCGCCAGGATTTCCTTGAGTGGCGCATTGAATTCCAGCGTCACCAGGTCTTCCCGGGAGTTGGCCCAATCCACCACTTCCAGCTCGCCCATCTCCACGGCCGACGCGAGGACGCGCATGCCCTGGTCGCTCGGGTCCTGGCCACGGCTGGAGTGCAGGATCAGCTTCAGCTCTTCACGGCTGTAATGGTGCTCGTGATGAGGGCCGGGTTCGCCTTGGCCGGCTATGCGCAGGATGGCGTTGGCGCTGGCATTGAGCAGATAGATCGCCGGGTACATGAGCCAGTAGAACAGGTACAGCGGCACGGCGGTCCACAGCGACAGCAGCTCGGGTTTGCGGATCGCCCAGGATTTGGGCGCCAGCTCACCGACCACGATGTGCAGGTACGAAATAATGAAGAACGCGGTGAAAAACGAAATACCCTTGATCAACTCTGGCGACTGAACGCCTACCAGGTCCAGCAACGGTTCGAGGATGTGGGCGAACGCCGGCTCGCCCACCCAGCCCAGGCCCAGGGAGGCGAGAGTGATACCCAGCTGGCAGGCGGACAGATAGGCGTCGAGCTGACTGTGGACGGTGCGCAGGATGTGCCCGCGCCAGCCGTTCTGGTCGGCAATGGCTTCGACCCGGGTCGAGCGTAGCTTGACCATGGCGAATTCGGCCGCAACGAAAAAACCGTTGAGCAGAACCAAGACCAGAGCAAAAAGAATCATGCCGAATTCGGCGAAGAGTGTAACGAGGGACAAGCCAGGGGAAGGGTCCATGATGGAGTTTTGCAGGTTCCGTAGTAGCTGTAGAGGTTAAAAATGAGGGCCTGAAAAAAGCAGGCAGAAGTCAGCCAATGTAGCGGCTGACTCGGCGATTGCCTAGAGGGAAGTACCGATCGGTGTCAATCGGCACGGCTGGCGAGACGTGCGTGGACCACCTGCGCCGGGGCGAAGTGGCAGGTAAATGTGCTGCCGTGGCCGGGTACGCTACTGATTTCCATGCGCCCGCGATGACGCAGCAGCACGTGCTTGACGATGGCCAGGCCCAACCCGGTGCCTCCCGTGTTGGAGTTGCGACTGGAGTCGACGCGGTAGAAGCGCTCGGTCAGGCGGGGCAGGTGCTTGCTGTCGATGCCGATGCCCGAATCCTGCACACTCAGATGCGCACCTTGCACATCGCCCCACCAACGGATGTGGATGCGGCCTTGCTCCGGCGTGTACTTGACCGCGTTGAACACCAGGTTGGAAAACGCGCTGCGCAGTTCCGCCTCGCTGCCCTTGAGCTGCACCGCAGGGTCAACTTCCAGGGTAATGGTCTGCTGCTTGGGACCGGATAGCTCCTGGGCGTCCTCGCTGATGATCTGCAGCAGGTCGTCGACGGGTACCGGCTGGTTGTCCGACGGGTAATCGGTGGCCTCCAGCTTTGCCAACAACAGCAAATCGTTGAGCAGGGTCTGCATGCGTCCGCCCTGTTGCTGCATTTGCTGCAAGGCTCGACTCCAGCGTGGGTTCACCTCTTCGACGTTGTCGAGCAGGGTCTCCAGGTAACCGCAGATCACCGTCAACGGTGTGCGCAGTTCGTGGGACACGTTGGCGATGAAGTCCTTGCGCATCTGTTCCAACTGATGGATGCGGGTGACGTCGCGCACCAGCATCAAGTGCTCGTTGTTGCCGTAGCGGGTGATGTACAACTGGATGCGCAGTCGGTCGTTGGTGGGCGAGGGAATCTCCAGCGGCTCGGCGTAGTTGTCCTGCTCGAAATACTCCTTGAAGCGCGGATGACGTACCAGGTTGGTCACCGGCTGACCGCTGTCCTGGGGCGTCTTGAGGCCCAGCAGAGTCTCGGCGGCGCGGTTCCACCATTCCAGGTTGCCATCGCTGTCGAGCATGATCACCGCGTCTTTCAGCGCGGCGGTGGACTCCTGGACCCGGTCGATCACCGCTTGCAGGCGGCCGCGCACGCGCTGGTCGCGCCGTTGCAGGTGATAGATGCTGTCGAACACTTCGCCCCACAGGCCATAGCCGTCGGGTGGCGCTTCGTCGGGTTTGTGCAGGCGTAGCCATTCATGCAGGCGCAGCAATTGCTTGAGGGTCCAGGCCAGGTAAAGCCCCAGCCCAGCGGCCAGGCTCCAGCCGTAATGGCCGCTGATCAGGCCGATCAGCAAACAGCCGGTCACCAGCAACAACATGTGGCGAATCAGGGTGCCATGCCAGTTTTGATTCACGGGGCTTCCTTTGGAAACAGCTGAAAGCTGCAAGCTTCAAGCTGCAAGTTTGAAGCGGGTCGGTAGTGGCTTTTGCTTGCAGCTTGTAGCTTGAAACTCGCAGCCGCTTTTCTCATGCCTTGGTAGAAAAACGATAACCGGTGCCGCGTACGGTTTGTACCAGATTCTCGTAGGCGTCACCGAGGGCTTTGCGCAGGCGGCGGATGTGCACATCCACGGTGCGTTCCTCGACATAGACGTTGCCGCCCCAGACCTGATCCAGCAGTTGCCCGCGGGTGTAGGCGCGCTCCTGGTGAGTCATGAAGAATTGCAGCAGGCGATATTCGGTCGGGCCCATCTCGGCGGGCTTGCCGTCGATGGTCACGCGGTGGCTGATGGGGTCCAGCAGCAGGCCGCCGACTTCAATCGGCGCTTCGCCATCGGTTGGCCCGGCGCGACGCAACACGGCTTTCAGGCGCGCCACCAACTCCCGTGGGGAAAACGGCTTGGTGATGTAGTCATCCGCGCCCACTTCCAGGCCCTGGATCTTGTTGTCTTCCTCGCCCTTGGCGGTGAGCATGATGATCGGGATGTCCCCGGTCAGCTCATCGCGCTTGAGGCGGCGCGCCAGCTCGATGCCGGACGTGCCGGGCAGCATCCAGTCCAGCAGGATCAGATCGGGCTTGCGGTCGACGATGATGGCGTGGGCCTGTTGGGAGTTCTCTGCTTCCATGCAGTCATAGCCGGCCATCTCCAACGCAACGGCAATCATCTCGCGGATGGGCGCCTCGTCGTCGACGATCAGAATGCTCCTGCCAACCATGGGGTAATCCTCTTGTCATTTAACTGTCTTGCGCCGCATTAGATAACGGAATTATTGCAGTCGTGTGACAGTTATTTCCGCGTCCAACGGTAAGGAGGATTCTGGACTACGCTTTTCAGTCCGAATCCTGACAACCACAAAAGAAGGTTTCCATGACTTACTTCACCCAAACCACCAAGGCGCTGGCGATGATGGCTGCCCTGGCGCTGCCTGCGTTGGCGTTTGCGGCCGAGCCGGCGATGGTCGATAAAGAGAATGGCATGCTGACGGACCACAAGAGCATGACGTTGTATACGTTTGCTGAGGACGCGGATGGCAAATCGGCGTGCAATGGCCAATGCGCAACCAACTGGCCACCGCTCATGGCGGACAAAAATGCCAAATCCATGGGCAAATGGACGGTGATCAAGCGAGAGGATGGCTCGATGCAGTGGGCTTACAATGGCAAGCCTCTATACACCTTCATCAAGGACAAGGCGCCAGGAGAAGCGACCGGTGACGGTCTGAAGAACGGCGCCTGGAAGGCCGCGAAGGCCGACTGACGAACCACCCGCTTGGGCTGATGAAAATTCAATTGTGGCGAAGGGATAAATCCCCTCACCACAGTTGACCTCAGCGCAACCCATAATCCAGCACGATCCCCACGAAAATCGCCAACCCGGCCCAGTGGTTGTGCAGGAACGCCTGGAAGCAGCGCATCCGGTCGCGGCCACGGGTGTACCAGAACTCCCAGACAAAACATCCGGCCGCAACCACCAGCCCCAGGTGGAACCAGCCGCCCAGCTTGAACTGCGAACCGGCCAGCAGCAGGCAGCCCAGGGCCAGACCCTGCAGCGTCAGATTGATCACCCGGTCGGCATCGCCGAACAGGATCGCCGTGGACTTCACGCCGATCCGCAAATCATCATCCCGATCGGTCATCGCGTAGTAGGTGTCGTAGGCCACTGTCCACAGCAGGTTGGCGATGTACAGCAGCCACGCGGCCGCCGGCAAATGGCCGGTTTCGGCGGTGAACGCCATCGGCATGCCCCAGGAGAACGCCGCGCCCAGGACCACTTGCGGGTAGTAGGTGTAGCGCTTCATGAACGGGTAGGTGAGGGCCAGCGCCAGCCCGCCGAAGGACAGTAGGATTGTCGGCGTATTGGTGCACAGTACCAGCAGGAAACTCACGGCCATCAGCACGGCGAAGAACACCAGGGCTTCCTTCGAACTGATCTTGCCGCTGGCCAGCGGGCGCTGTGCGGTGCGCTTGACGTGGCCGTCCACCTTGCGGTCGGCCCAATCGTTGATCACGCAGCCACCGGCGCGGGTCAGGGTCACGCCGAGGACGAAAATCACGATGTTGGCCAGCGACGGCGAGCCGTTACCGGCGATCCACAGTGCCCACAGGGTCGGCCACAGCAACAGATAAATGCCGATGGGCTTGTCCATGCGGGTCAATTGCACGAAGTCCCAGGCTCGTGGGTTGAGGCGGTTCAAGGACTTGAGCAGTTGCAGGTACATCAGTAAGTCTCCGAATAGGCACGGGCGACGCTCCACAGGCGCGGCAGGAAGATTTCCGCGACCAGCACACTCAACGCCCCGCGATCGAAACGCGAGCGCCGGCCCCACAACTCAGCGGCGCGCGCGTCGCGCGGCAGCCACTGCTCGGGATAATGGCATACCTCGATGGGGCCGCGCTGGAAGGCCTGGTCGCAGAACAACAGCTCCCCCAAGGAACGGCTGCCCAGCCCGTCCATCTGCAACCCATCGCCCTGCAATGCACTGCGGGCCGCCACGCTGCGGGCGAACACCCAAGGCTCGCCATGGCCATGCAGATACACCTCGCGCACCCAGCCTTCGCTGCCTGGGGCCAGGTCCAGCGCGGCACACTCGTCATCGCGCAATGGCTGCCAGCCCTCGAACAACGGTGCCACGCTGAAATGTCCGTCCGACAGGTGCGTGAGGCGCCGGGTCAGGGAACCTTCGTCGAACAGCCAGTCGAGTACACCAGCATCGGGACGGGGCGACAGCAGGTGCTGGGGCAACCATTGAAGTGTAGGAAATATCGAATTTGTATGCGGCACAGAGGTCTTGAATGGCAGCAAATGAGGCCGCGAGCTTACCATGTCGGACGCGGGTTTTGACTGGCCCGGCCTGCAGCCGGCCGATCATGCTTGCATCTGCCGCAAGCGATCAGTACAAAACGGCCCTGAGCCGGAAAATCCCGGCAAGGCCTGACATCTTGAGGAAGTATTGGAATGAAGAAGTGGCAATGTATCGTCTGTGGCCTGATCTACAACGAAGCTGACGGCTGGCCTGACGATGGCATCGCGCCTGGCACCCGCTGGGAGGACGTTCCAGACGATTGGCTATGCCCGGATTGCGGTGTCGGCAAAATGGATTTCGAAATGATCGATATCAGCTGATCGTTTCCCACTGTTTTTTACATGGAGAGCAACATGAGCGCACCTGTCGTCATCGTCGGTACCGGCCTGGCCGGCTACAACCTGGCCCGGGAGTTTCGCAAGCTTGATAGCGAAACCCCGCTGCTGCTGATTACCGCGGACGACGGCCGCTCCTACTCCAAGCCGATGCTGTCCACCGGCTTTGGCAAGAACAAGGACGCCGACGGCCTGAGCATGGCCGAGCCCGGGGCCATGGCCGAGCAGTTGAAGGCCGAAGTGCGCACCCATACCCGCATCAGCGGCATCGATCCGGGACACAAGCGCTTGTGGATCGGCGAAGAAGCGCTGAACTATCGCGACCTGGTCCTGGCCTGGGGCGCCGAAACCGTACGCGTACCGGTGCAGGGTGACGCGGCAGACCTGATCTTCCCCATCAACGACCTGGAAGACTACGCGCGCTTTCGCGCCGCGGCTGCCGGCAAGCGCCGGGTGCTGTTGCTGGGTGCCGGGCTGATCGGTTGTGAATTCGCCAACGACCTGATCCTCGGCGGTTACGAGGTGCAACTGGTGGCGCCCTGCGAGCAGGTCATGCCGACGCTGCTGCACCCGGCCGCCGCCGTTGCGGTGCAGGCTGGACTGGAAAGCCTGGGTGCGCGCTTCCACCTGGGACCGGTACTCAACCGCCTGCAGCGGGCGGCCGATGGATTGGAGGCGCACCTGTCCGACGGCCAGGTGATCGCCTGCGACCTGGTGGTCTCGGCCATCGGCCTGCGTCCGCGTATCGACCTGGCGGCCGCCGCCGGCCTGATGGTCAATCGGGGCGTGGTGGTCGACCGCCAGTTGAAAACATCCCACGCCAACATCTATGCCCTGGGCGACTGCGCCGAGGTCGATGGCTTGAACCTGTTGTACGTGATGCCGCTGATGAGCTGCGCCCGCGTCCTGGCCCAGACCCTGGCGGGCAATCCGACCGCTGTCGGCTACGGTCCGATGCCGATTACCGTAAAGACACCGGTATGCCCGTTGGTCGTATCGCCGCCGCCACGGGGCCGTGAAGGTGCCTGGAGCGTCGAGGGGCAGGGCTCCGACATCAAGGCGTTGTGCCGCGACGCCGAAGGCAACTTGCTGGGCTATGCCCTGACAGGCACAGCGGTGATGGAGAAACTGGCCCTGAACAAGGAACTTCCGCCCTTGCTGGCGTAAATACTGGGGGTTCTGTCGCAAAAGCCATGCTTTTGATGCCACAAAGGTCGCGCGGACACTGGCGTCGTGTCCGGGCCCGTGCCATCCTCACTCCCGTCTGCCGCAGTGTAGAGCCTGCGGTGCCTTAGAGGCTGTTTCCCAAGAGAACAGTCCAGACATAACAACAAAAAAACCGTCAAAGGGGCTTCATTCATGCGTAAACCAGAACTCGCTGCCGCCATCGCGGAAAAAGCGGACCTCACCAAAGAACAAGCCAACCGCGTCCTCAACGCCGTCCTGGAAGAAATCACCGGCGCCCTGCACCGCAAGGACAGCGTCACCCTGGTTGGCTTCGGCACTTTCCTGCAACGCCACCGTGGCGCCCGCACCGGCAAGAACCCACAAACCGGTGAGCCGGTGAAAATCAAGGCCAGCAACACGGTCGCTTTCAAGCCGGGCAAGATGTTGAAGGACAGCGTTAACCAATAATTGCTGTGGGCCCCCTCGGGCAGAGGGGATGAAGCGACAACGAAAAAAGGGCATGACGAGGGAGTCGGGTGCCCTTTTTTATGGTTTTTTTCGGTGGTGCAGAGCCTGCTCGCGATAGCGGTCTAGCGACCCACCACCGGGTAGTGCCTGATGCGGCACGGGTAATTATTGCCATCGCCCTTGCAAATGCCATCCAGGTACCGGTAGTCGACACGCACTGACTGCCCCCTCCCAGGCCATTGCTTGCGGGGTAGTGTGGCTTGGTAATCGGGCGTTTCCGGCGTGAACGTGAGGCTCGAGCCTTCCTCCGGACATTCGGTCGCAGGTGATTTACGGCTTACTTCCAGGACCTGGGCCTGGAGCTGTGGATACGGTTGCCTCACCACCTCGATGATGCGCAGCTCCAGGCGGCAGATCTGCCACGTTGCCGCGTGCACGGGCGCGCACATCATCGGGAAAATCAAAGCCAATAGCGCACGGCGCATCGCCTGGTTGGTCATGGTTGTGCAACTCGTGGGGGCTGGAGGGAAGCTTACCCTGACGCCCAACTCAATTCGAATTGAGTTCGCCATTCCTGATGGGAATGCGGCGCATGAAATTAATGAATTTTTATTATCTCAACCGGTGACGTAGCTTGGTTCAAGGACATAGGAGAACCGCCTTGAAATCATCCTCACTTCCCTCAGCTACAAAATTCGATGCCTGCCGAGCCAATGAATACGGCCGACAAAGCCGTATCGCGTTGGCCGGGTATGACGCCTGCCAGGACTTGGCCGCCTGCATGCTGGCGGCAAGCCTCGATCAGACAGGTTCGGCGAACATCCTGGTCGTGGGCGCTGGCGGCACGGCTCAGGAGATCATTGCAATGGCAGCGTTGGAGCCAGGTTGGCGCTTCACTGCCGTCGACCCGTCCGCGCCGATGCTGGAGGCCGCCAGGCAACAGCTGGAGGCGAACGGCTTGCTCGAAAGAACATGCCTGCATCTTGGTCAGGTCCAGGACCTGGCAGCGGACGAGTCCTACGATGCCGCCACCCTGATCGGCGTGTTCCATCACCTCGATGGCGATGAGGCCAAGCGGCAGATCTTTCGCTCCATCCGGGCCCATTTGAAGCCGGGGGCTCCGCTGGTCGTGGCGGGGAACCAATACGCTTATGCCAGCCAGCCGTTGCTGCTGGCGGCCTGGGGACAACGCTGGCGGCAGCACGGCGCAAGTCCGGATGAAGTGAAGGTCAAGCTCGGCAAGATCCTTGAAGGTGCCGACCCTCCGCATTCCGAGGCAGCTGTCATGACGTTGTTGCAGGAGTCCGGATTCGGCGATGCTACCCGCTTCTTCAGCAGTCTTTTCTGGAGCGCCTGGTTGACGTGCAAGACGGCTTGAAAAGCCAGGTAGATGGGTGACCAGGGAGGCTGTGGGAGGGAGAAATGAGACGGGTGTCATGGCCCCGTAAACGGCTCCTCCCGATGCCTTGATTGTTACAATCTATTGCTTGAAGATCTGCCGCTGACTCCGCCACTCCCTTGCCTGGAAACAACCCGAATCATGCCGCTCTATCGCCTCCAAGAAGCCGACCTCGACATTCCCGACCGTTGGCAGGACCAGAGCATCAATATCTTCAAGCTGCCCGCCGTCGGAACGGCCAGGGAAGCCAGTTTCGTCATCAGCCGCGACCCGGGCCGGGGCGATACGCCGTTCAGCGACTACGTGGCCGCGCAACTGGCAAGCGCCGAGCAGCAGCTACCTGGCTTCAACCTGATCAAGCGCTGGGATTTCGCGCTCCATGGCCATGGGGCGGTGTTGCTCGATTACAGCTGGCAACGTGAAGGTCGGGAACTGATGCTGCGCCAGGTGTTCATCGACCGCCAGCCCGTGGGGTTGATCACGACGCTGACCACCACCCCGAACGATCTCGTGCACCACGAGCCGGCGTGGAAGATGGCCATGCACTCGCTCAAGCTGCGTCCACAGACTGCCTGATTACCCCGCGCGAAGACGATAACTCCAATGGACATGCTGGCCGCTGCGCGCCTTGGCGATGAAATTGCCCACGGTTTTGGTGTCGCCGCGATGGTGGCGGGGGCCGTTGCCGGCGCGTTGATCGGTGCGGCGGTGGTCGCGGCCACCGTGGCGACCGGCGGCGTGGCGCTGGCGATCATGGCCGGTTCGATTGCGGCGGGCGGTCTGTCGATGTTCCAGATCCTCAAGGGCCTGAACACCCTCTTCAACCTGCCCGAGCCGACCACGGGGGTGTTGATCATGGGCAGCCTCAACGTCCAGATCAACAACCGCAACGCGATGCGTGCGGGGGCAGACGTGTCGTCCTCGTGTTCGGGTTTGCCGATGAATCACCCGATCTGGCCATTCCCGGTGCTGATCGCCGAAGGCAGCGCAACGGTTTTCATCAACGGCAGGCCGGCGGCGCGGTTGCAGAGCAAGATGGTTTGCGGTGCGCACATCAAGAGCGGCAGCCCCAATACGTTTATTGGTGGGCCGACGGTTGCGGTCGCCTTTGTCCTCGATATCGAAGGCTGGCTGCACACAGGGCTGGAAGCCTTGGGCATGGTCGCCATGGGCGCCGCTGCGGTACTGGCGGCGATGGCTGGTGCAGCGGCCTTCGCCGGGTTCGTGGTGATCGGTGGCGCGATGATGGGGGGCATGGCGTTGTTGGGTCAGTTGGGCGACCGCCTCGGCCCCGGTTATCGCGATTTGCTCCAAGGCATTGCCGGCATGGCGCTGCTGGGCCTGGGGCCGAAAATGGCCCGCCTCGGCGCGGCCCCGACACCGCGCGCAGCGGCCTACAAGGCAGGCGTGACCGAAGCCGATATCATGGCGATTCCCAAGGGCAGCCGACCGCCGCCGCGGGATTATCTGGAAGGGCCCTATGTCGATAAGCACCTCAAGACATTCGAGGAAGAGGGCGGGAGTTTCCTGTTCACCGCGGACGATATCGCCAACCCCAAATACGGCTCGTTCAACCCGAACAAGTTCGTCATGGCAAAATCCGACCTGAATGCCGTGGTCGCCGAATACAAGAAAACCGGCGACGTGTCGGTACTGGAGTCGGCCTTGGGTTACGATCCGGGATCGCTGGTCGGCAAGGACATCTACATGATGAACCTGGACAACCCCAAGGTACTGATGCCCACCGGTAACGAAGGCGGGGTGAACTCGCTGTGGCGGCCGGGCGGCCTGACCTATCCGGGCGGCATGCGCGAAGCGGTGCTGGACAACGTGCCCATCGCCCACGGTAACGACATCAACACGTTGATGACCACCCGAGACGTAGTGAGAATCCAATGAGTAATCCACACGACAACGTGCTGTTGCTGGCGTTGGCCAATAACGATCTGGACAAGTTCCTGGTGGGCGAGCCGTTCTACTTTCTCGAAGCCAAGAGCGATAACGACGAGCCGCAGAACGTGGTGGCCGCGTTCGACCAGTTGATCATGCCGTACTGGCGCCAGACCCACGATGCCAGCTTTCCCATGCGCTTCGTCTCGGCACTGCTGACGATGCTGGCGACGTACCCGGACCGCACGCGGGCGATCTACATCGCCCATGACTGGGTCTGGTATTACCGTTTCTGCCAGGATAAACAGCGCAAGCAGCCGCAAGGCCCCTATGGCGATCTGTTTGACGTGGACATGGGGAGCGTCGCCGTTGCTCTCAAGCGCCTGCTGGAACGGTACAAGGCCGAGCTGGTGGCCGATACCCGCTGGGCGGGCGCGGCGTGGAACAGCCCGGACGGCATGTGGACGCCGTTGATGCGCTCGGCGGTGACGGTGCGCGACAAACTGGGCGGCCCGGATTTCGTGCCGGCCAACATCTGACGGGGCTGGTCCTGATGCCAGTCGGTGAGGGAAACGGTGCAAAAACCTATGGGAGCGAAGCTTGCTCCCACAGGTTTAACTGACTGGCATTTCAAGGAAGGCAGGCGTGATGCAATCTCGTTTTGATCCGCTGGTACATATCGACTGGAAAACACCCGGCGGCGAACTCCTGGGGTTGCTCCAGCATTACTACCCTGATATCGACCTGTTTACCGGCCAGCCATTCGAGGCGTTGCTGGATGAACTCTCCAATGAAATGCCCGAGATCTGCTTCCAGGCGCTGGCGAGCGCCCTGGCCGAACGAGGCTACGACCTGTGGAACCTGGATGCCGGTGGCGATGATTACCGCCCGGTGATTATCCTGACCGATCAGCGCGAGGCGTTTGCCAGGCACTGGCAAGACCAGGAGGACTTCACGCCGAGCCTGATCGAGCCGCAGAAGTCCGTCGCCGCTGAGGGAAAAGCCGCACGCAAGCCGGCCAGGTCCAAGCGCGGCAAACTGAACTGGTTGCAGGAAGTGCACGACTATCCCGGCCCCACCTACGTCCATGATGACAACTACCACAACGGCTGGGCCGGCATTACCGAGCAGGACGATGAGCAGTGGCTGTGTTTCCTGATTGACTACAACCAGTGGCCGCCCGCCGAGCAGGACATGCTCGAACACCGCACCGACGGGCTCGACGGCGCCGATCTGCAGCTCATCGACGCCAATGCCTAGCGCAGCCTGTGGCGGCGTCGGGTCAGGAGAGGCGACTACAGCTCGGATGACCGCTATAAGTACGAAGTTCGCCAGGGCGACGACATCCAGGCTTTCGGCCCTGCTGAGGTGGAGTGGCCAGGGTTCGAACAACCCAGCGTCGTGGTGGATGCCGAGGTATTCGAGCGCCAGCGCCTCTACGAGCCGGTACCGATGACGCGTATCTGGCGGATCACGGCGCAGGCCAGCGAAGTCATTTTCGAACACCCGGATGAACTGACGATATTGCCCATCGGCCCCCGTCGCCTGCTGTTCATGCAACACAACGGCCCACTGTGCTGGATCTGGAGTCAGGACCCACCGCACCAGGCCATCGCCGCCAGGCCGATGCCGGCGGTGGACGGCTACCACCTCAGGGCGTCGACCGCGTACCTGGGGGGCGATGAGATCCTGCTGTTCAGCGAAGACAAGCGCAAGAACCTCGAAGACCCACGCTACCACGAGACCGTGCTGCGGGCGTGGCGCTTCAACGTGCTTACAGGCACCGCAACGAAGGCGCTGCTGGATGGTTTTGGCAGCGAGGTGCGCCAGGACACCCGCCTGCTCGTCACAGAGCCAAAGAACCTCATTACGTTGCGCACGTTCCACGGGCGTATTCATGTCAGCCGGGGACACGGCGACTGGTGGGTGTGGAACTACGCCACCAATACATTCGGCTCGCACACCCTGGCCTGGTTCTGGAATCAGCTCGACAACCAGGTGCTCAAACTGTCCAGCCAGGATATCCGGCGTATCAAGCCGCAGGTGCGCTATCTGCCGGCCCAGGACCGCTACCTGGCGTTTGAAGCGGATTTCGTTGCCAGGTTGCCGGTGTTCGACGAAATGCTTGAGGCCAAGGGCGGCGAGGTGTTGAATTTCGACTGAACGGTGCGCAAGGCACAAGGACTGCGCTCTTGGTCACTGCGGGTGCTGGTCTGCCCTTGGGGGCACAGCACTTCACGATCCATTGCTGTGGGTTACGGCATGCTCATCAAGGCCATCCTCAGGCGCTTGATCAGTTTCGGACTCTTGAGGCAATCGACCGGCCGTTTGTTGCCCAGCGCCGGCACAACCTGTTCCATCCACCACAAACCCTCCTTGAGCCCGCGTTTGCCATAGAGCACCACGGCCATGTCGAGGTGGTCGTCCATGGCCTTGGCGAGCGTGTGGGCGTTGTCGTCGAGATAGTCCTCTTCGTACAGGCGCACGAAGGTTCGCCAGTCGGCGTCGCCGACGTATTCGTCTTCCAGTCCCATGTCAAAAACCTGCAAAGGAAATCAAGTTGCTGCCGGTCGGGTTTCGCGCCGACGGCGCCAGGATCCCATCATAACCGTTGGCCTTGGCCCAGGCGCCAATCTGGTGGGTCTGGGTGTATTTGTTGCCGGTGATGCTTTTAAGGGACACGCCCAGTTGTTTGCGCACATCGGCCCGGGTCAGGTCGAGGACGTTGTTGAGCTGCACCTTCTTGCTCACCAGCACCCGCGTGGACAGGTCAACGCCCCAGTGATTGACCTCACCCATGGCGGTCTTGCGCGAGTTGGCGCCATAGACGCCACCAAGCCCCGGCGCGGTATAGCGGTGCCGGGCGGCAACGTTCCACTTGTGGGCGGTCCAGGTGGTGCTGATCCGCCCGGGTTCCTCGAACCGATAGACCGTCCGGTTGACCTTGCGCCCCTTCGGCGGGGTGGTGCATTTCATCAGCCCCAGGGGGTCGATCCAGCTCACCGGGTTCGGTGCGTACTGGTAGAGGTTCAATCCGCCGGCAAGGCCGATGGGGTCCGGCGTGGTGAAGCGGCCTATGTCCGGGTCGTAGAAACGCAGGGTGTTGTAGTGCAGCCCGGTTTCCCGGTCCAGGTACTGGCCCTGGAACCGCAAGTTCTGCTCTTCGATGTAATAGGGTTCGCGCAGCTCTTCGGCGGTGCTGCCCCACACCTGGTAATGGGCGCGCCAGAGCGTATGGCCGTCGCTTTCCGACAGTTGTTCGGGCTGGCCGTTGAAGTCGTTGTGGTAGTACCGGACTTTCTGCTGTGCACCGAGGCCATCGACCCGCGCCAAAGGCTCGTGGCCGTCGTCGGCATAGATGTAGAGGCTGGTCTGGTTGTCGCGGTGTTCCTGCAACAGTTGCAGCGCATCCCAGGTAAAGCGGGTACGGCCCAGCGGGGTAGCATGGCGGTCGTACTCGGTTTTTTCGATGCGTCGGCCCAGCGGGTCGTAGGTCATCTTCACGACCGAGCCGTTGTCGTTGTGCACTTCCACCAGGCGCTGTTCGGCGTCGTACTTGAAGCGCTGGACACCGCGTCGGCTGCTGCGTTTTTCCACCATGCGGCCGAAGCCGTCGTAGCGGTAGCGCTTGTCCTGATAGGTCAGCAAGCGATTGTGGGTGACGTGCCCGGTGCCCATCAGTCCGTCGAGCAGGTTGGCGGCCGGGTCGTAGGCGAAACCTTCACGTTGACCTTTGAGATTGTCCTGGCTGGCGAGGATGCGGCCGGTGGCGTCATAGTGCAGCAGTTGACGATGGGGTGCTTCGGGCTGGTTGTCGAAGCGCTCCACCAGTTGATCGCTGCCGTCGTAGGCAAACAGCGACTGCGCCGCTGGCGGCAGCAGTGTCGACTGCTCCTGGTGCCGTCGCTGGCGGGCCCGCAGGCGACCGCTGCGGTCGTATTCGCTGCGGGTGCTGAGACGGCCCTGGGTGCGCAGTACTTCGCGGTGCAGGCGGTCGCGCTCGAAGTCGCTGATGACCTGGCCGTCGAGGTTGATCTGGTGCAGATGGCCGCTGCCGTAGTGCAGGCGGTTCAGCCAGCGGCCATCGGGAAGCTGTGTCTGGGTGAGGTTGCCCAGTTCGTCATAGTGATGCTCGAGGCGACCGGCCCACCCCTGTTCGGCGATCAGTTGCCCAAGCGCGTCGTAGCTGAAGCCGATGCTTTGCTGTTCACCGGCCAGGCCGGTGAAGGTGATGGCCTTGACCTGATCGAGGGCGTCATAGCGGTATTCGGTGCGTCCGTCGGCGGTGACCTTGGCGACCAGTCGACCCATGGCATCGCGTTCCAGCTCATGGATGATGGGGGCTTGCGGCGAGAGGTCCAGGTCGGTGCTGCCGGGAACGGCGAGGGCTTGCACGCGAGTGACATTGTCCAGGGCATCGTAGGCGTAGCGCTTGAGGCTGCCGTCCAGGCTGTGCTCGGCGCTCAAGCGATCACCCGCATCCCAGGCAAACCGATAGCTTTCGCCGTTCTCGTTGGTCAGGGCCAGCAGCCGCCCATAACTGTCGTAGCTCAACTCCACCCGCCGGCCGTGGGCGTCGGTGCGCAGGCGCAGTTGACCGCTCGGCGTGTGCTGGAACGATGTGGTGTGACCGGCGGGATCGCTATAGCCGATCAACTGGCCGCTGGCATCGCGTTGATAGTGTTCGATGCGACCATCCGGCAACTGTTTGCTCAGCAACCTGCCCTGGTCGTCGTAGCTGAAACTTGTGCGTTCCCCCTGCGCATCGCTGCTGCTGAGCAGCAGACCGCGCTCGTCGTAGTTCAACCGGGTGGTGTAGCCGGAGCAATCGGTGTGTTCGCTGAGTTGGCCGAGGGCCGTCCAGCGCATCGTCTTGCTTTTGCCGGTGGCGTCGATGACCTCTACCACCTGGCCGTGGGCATCGTGGCGATAGCGGGTAATGTGGCCTAGCGGGTCGGTTTCGGCGATGCAATTGCCCCGTGGGTCGTAGCGGTACTGCCAGGTATTGCCTGCGGCATCGGTTTCCGCCAGGGGCAGGGCCCAGTGTTCGAGCCACAGCGTCGACTCGCTGCGCCCGAGCGGGTCGAGGGTCTGGCAGAGATTGCCCGCTTCGTCATAGCTGAACCGATGCTGTCCACCGTTGGGGTCGGTCGCCCCCAGCAACTGGCTTTCGTCGTTCCATTCGAATGCCCAGGTGCGATTCAGTGCGTCGATGGCTTCGGTGATCTGGTAGCGCGTATCCCAGCGCCGGGTGCTGACGCGATTCAAACCGTCAGTGATGCGGGTGATGCCGCCGGCCAGGTCATAGTCGAATGTGTAAGTATCGCCGGCGTCGGTCCAATGGCGGACCACGCGCCATTCCTGGCCTTCGACCAAGGCCCATTCATAGAAGCAGCGCAGCCCGGTGGGCAACTGATGCTCCACCATCCTTCGCCCGAGGTCGTAGGCATAACGGCGTTTGACCTGGCTATTGGACTGGCGCACCTGCGCCAGGTCTCCCTGGGCATCGTAGCCGTAGTACATCAGCACTTCACGGCGCTGGTCAGGGTAGAGCCGGTCGATCCGGCTGACCCGTCGTGGCCAGCGCTCGTCATAGGCCAGTTCGACCTGCACCAGGTCGAACGTGTCACGCAGTCGTACCAACTGCCCGGCTTCGTCGTAGTCGAGGTGGATGCGGTTATCGTTGCGATCACCGAGCTGTTCCAGGCGCAGCAGCGTGGCATTCGCCGGTGTGGGCTTGAACAACCGGTACAAGCCGTCCGCGCTTTCGATCAGCAGTTCACCGTTGGCGTGCCGCCGCACGCTGAGGCCTTCACCGGGACTGAATACCGCGCCGCCCAAGGGGATCGACCCCATGTCGATGCGCCGGCCTTGTTCGTCGGTATAGACCAGGGTTTCGCCACCCTCGGGATGGGGCAGGATCTCTACGCGTATTTCGTAGGCGACGCTCCAGCCGGCGCCGAACAGGCCGTCCCGGCGCTCGTCGCGACTGTTGTAGAAACGCTGCCAGTCGATGGGCAGGATGCCGGGCAAGACGAAGTCCAGTTCCTCGACGTCCGCCAACACTTTCGCGCCGGTCGCCGCATGCACCGGGTTCGAAGAACCCATGGCCGCGTTGGCCGCCGCGCCCATGGCACTGCTGACCGCCATCGAGGCCGCACCGCCTATCAACATGCACGGCAGGTTGCTCAGGAACTTGCCTTTGCCGCCCTTGAGCATCAGCAACGCGGTCACCGCCAGCCCCACCCCCGGCGTCTTGCCGCTGCGAATCTCGCGTACCACCACGGTGCCGCCGCCGATGGTCACGTCGGGGGAAATCAACCCGGACGACACCACCTTGGCCTCGCAGGTACTGCGGTCGCCGCTGCGCACGGCGGGCTGGCCGTTGATAGTGACCTTGTCCGAGCCTTCGGCCAGGAACTGCGGCGGCATCGGCGGGTGCTTCAGGCAGGTGATCATGTCTAGCGGCTTGGGCTCTGCACCGGGGGCGGGCGTGGCGACGGTGGGGCGCCACATCTGCGAGAAGAAACTCTCGGCCATGTCCAGGTAGCTGGGCTCGGGTTCTTCCAGCTCGGTTCCGGTCGGTGCGACATGGGACTCGATGGCCCCGGCAGCGCGAGCGGCGGGAATGTTGTTGGTCAGGGTGTCGGTGGAGCCGGTAAGGATATTGGCCTGCACCGTGGGCGGAAAGAGGGCGTTGCCGATGCCTTCGCAGATATTGCTCAGGCCCTTGTCGGCCCCGGTCTTGCTCATGGCGATGCCGACGACCGCGCCGACCACGGCGCCGAGCAGGAAGCAACCCAGGCCGCCGGTAGCGACCGTGATGCCGGTGGCCGCCACCACGGCGGCGGTGGCGACGGCGGTGATCGCGATGTTGGCTGCCACCTCCAGCACACCGCCGAGGATGTCGGCCATCATCGAGGTGTGATCCAGCGCGTCGCCCAGACGGGCGGCCCAGAGCGCATCAGACATGCAAGTCGCCCATCAGGCCGGGCCGTCGAACACTAGCGAACCCTTGATCGTTGCCCAGTGCGCGGCTTCGGCATCGCCGAGTGGCTCGGCCTTGACGTAGCTCAGGGCAAACATCTTGCGCGTGCCGGGCAGCACCAGCGCCAACTGGAACTGGAAGACCTTTTCGTTGCCCTTGCTGAACTGGCTGCGCAGCTCGATGCCTTCGACTTCCTGATTGGCGCCCAGACGCACGCTGGCGCCCGGTTGGCAGCGCAGTTCCTGTACCTGTTTTTCCAGACGCCCCAGCTGGTCGTCGAGGTTGCTTTGCAGGGTTTCGCCGTCGGCCAGCAGGCTGCGACTGACGATCAAGGACGTGCCCAGTTCGGGGAACTTGAGGATGTTGATTGTCGCGTCCAGCAACTCGCTGGGCGGCAGTTGGAGCTGGAATTCGTTGATGCGATAAGTCATGGCGCCTGAATCTCTGGATTAACCCTTGGGGAATGCGGCTTTGACGTTGGCGTCGATGCTGGCCTTGACGCCCTGGCCATCAGGGGTGGCACCAGGGCCGCCGCCATTGTTCAGGTGCAGGACGCCGCCGGTGTTGAACTCGGCATCGCCCTTGGCATAGAAGCTGATCTGCACGCCGGTCAGGTTGATCTGGCCGCTGGCATTGAGTTCCAGGATGCTTTCACCGCAGACCAGCCGCAGGTTTTCGCCCACTTCGATCACGTAGCTCTGGCTGATGCTGTCGGTCTTGCGCTGGCCGACGCAGAGGATGTCTTCCTGCTTGACGATGCGCAGGCGGTTGTTGCCGATGGTCACTGTCTCGTCATGGCCGATGCTCTTGTTGCGGTCATGGCCCACCGAATGGCTTTCATCCACCTCGACCACGATGTCCTGGTTGCGCTCGGCATGGATGTACAACTGCTCGGCGCCTTTCTTGTCCTCCATGCGGATTTCGTTGAAATTCGCCGGCGTGCCGCCCTTGCTCGAACGGCTCTTCATGCCGCTCTGGGTCGCGTTCTCAGGCAGGTCGTAGGGCACGGTCTGCTCGGCGTTGTAGACTCGACCGGTGATGATCGGCCGGTCCGGGTCACCTTCGAGGAAGCTGACGATCACTTCCTGGCCGATGCGCGGAATCTGCATCGACCCCCAGTTCTTGCCGGCCCAGGATTGCGACACGCGGATCCAGCATGAGCTGTTTTCGTTGGACTGGTCATGGCGGTCCCAGTAGAAGTGCACCTTCACCCGGCCGAACTGATCGGTCCAGATTTCCTCGCCCTTGGGGCCGACCACCAGGGCGGTTTGCGGGCCCTTGACCACCGGACGGTGGGTGATGGGCAGCGGTCGATAGCTCTGCTGGGCGGCGATGCAGGTCAGGCTGCTTTCGAACTGCGCCGAAGGGGCGCCGCCGCTGGTTTCGCCGCTTTCCTGGGACAGGTAGTAGCGAGCCCCGACGATCAGGTATTCACGGTTCTGGTCCTGGCGGGTGAAGCCGGTCAGGCTGAACAGATGACCCGAGCCCAGGCCCCGTGCGTTACCGGCCAGCTCGACCTGTTCGTGCAGGGTCTGCAAGGCTTCGATGCGGGTGCGGGCATAGTGTTCGCCGTCTTCGCTTTGCACGTAGGTGCCGGGGTAGTCGTACAGCGGATAGTCACCGGCGGCATGGGGACGGGGCATCGCCGAACGCACGTCGATGCGCGCACTGGGACGCTGGAAGTCATAGTCGTTGAGTTCCAGCGAGCCCGGCTGCACCTCCTGGGCCAGGTGCCAGTCGTGAATGTGGTCGCGCTCGCGCTGCTGCTCGTTCTTCGGGTAGTAGGGCACCGAGGCGTAGCCGGGCGCACTGGTGTGCGCACCGTAGGCATCGGCCAGTACCAGCACATGACGACCCTGCTCGTGACGGAAGAAGTAGTAGATCCCTTCCTGTTCCATCAGGCGGCTGACGAAATCGAAGCTGGTCTCGCGATACTGCACGCAGTATTCCCACTCGCGATAGGGTCGGCTCAAGGCGTCTTCGAAATCGGAGAAACCCAGGTCGCGGAACACTTGCTTGATGATCTGCGGGATGGTCAGGTTCTGGAAAATCCGGCAATCGGAAGTGCGGGTCAGCAGCCACAGCCAGGGCCGCAGCGTGGCCTGGTAGCTGGCGAACTGGCCTTGGTCGACGTTCTGGCTGAAGCGCGCCACGATGCCGTGGAAATGCCGCTCGCCACCGCCGTCCAGCTGCATGCTCACGCACATGGGTTTGCCGAGCACCTGATTGAGATCGATGGCGTTGTCCAGCGAGTGCAGCTGCAACTCATAGTTGAACAGCCTTCCCAGCTCTTCACCGCCGCCCATGTCCTTGAGCAGCAGCACCTCGGGCCCCAGGGGGCTGGTGATTTTGGCCAGGCGTGTGGCTTGGTTGAATAACATCGGTGATCTCGTCGTTGTAAGGGCTGCGCCGCTGTTTCCCTGAAGAACCGGATCCACTGTGGGAGCGGGCTTGCTCGCGAATGCGGGGTGTCAGCCAATATCTATGTCACTGACAGATTGCCTCCGCGAGCAAGCCCGCTCCCACAGGGTTATCGGCGTGCCTCAGGCCGCGTCGCTGAAGTTGTACTGCAATTCGTTATCCACCGCGCTGATCCGCACGCCGGCCATGGCCTTGCCTTCGAGCATGCGGGTCAGGAACTCGCGGCTCATGTCCGGCAGCAGGCTGTTGGTCAGGATGGTGTCGATCATGCGGCCGCCGCTTTCGGTTTCGGTGCAGCGCGAGACGATCAGGTCGATCACCGCGTCGTCGTAGTCGAACGCGACCTTGTGGGTGCTCTCCACGCGCTTCTTGATGCGGTTGAGTTGCAGGCGGGTGATGGCCTTGAGCATCTCGTCGCTGAGCGGGTAGTACGGGATCGTCACCAGGCGGCCGAGCAGGGCCGGCGGGAAAATCTCCAGCAGCGGCTGGCGCAGGGCCTTGGCAATCTCTTCGGGTTCGGGCACGTCCTGCGGGTTCTTGCAGACATCGGCAATCAACTCGGTGCCGGCGTTGGTGGTCAGCAGGATCAGGGTGTTCTTGAAGTCGATCACCCGGCCTTCGCCGTCCTCCATCACGCCTTTGTCGAACACCTGGAAGAAGATTTCATGCACGTCGGGGTGGGCTTTTTCCACCTCGTCCAGCAGCACCACGCTGTATGGTTTGCGCCGCACGGCTTCGGTCAGCACGCCGCCTTCGCCGTAGCCGATGTAGCCCGGTGGCGCGCCCTTGAGGGTGGACACGGTGTGGGCTTCCTGGAACTCGCTCATGTTGATGGTGATGACGTTCTGCTCGCCGCCGTACATGGCTTCGGCCAGGGCCAGGGCGGTTTCGGTCTTGCCCACGCCGGAGGTGCCGGCGAGCATGAACACGCCAATCGGTTTGCTCGGGTTGTCGAGGCCGGCGCGGGAGGTCTGGATGCGTTTGGCGATCATCTGCAAGGCATGGTCCTGGCCGATGATGCGTTTCTTCAGGTGCTGGTCGAGGTTGAGCACGGTCTCCAGTTCGTTGCGGGCCATGCGGCCTACCGGGATACCGGTCCAGTCGGCGACCACCGAGGCCACGGCCTGGTAGTCCACGGTCGGCAGGATCAGCGGGGTTTCGCCTTGCAGGGCGGTCAGGCGACGTTGCAGGTCTACCAGTTTCTCGCGCAAGGCGTGGCTTTCGTTGTCGCAAGCTTCGCTGGCATCTTCGCTGTCCACCACGCCGACGCGTTCGCGCAGGGTGGCGCGGGTGGCGAGCAGTTCGTCCACCAGGGTTTTCTCTTCGGCCCAACGGCTTTCCAGCTCGGCGAGGCGCTCGCGTTCGGCGCTCAGCAGGCTTTCGGTCTGGGTCTGGCGAGTGCCGATGACCACGCCGATGGCGTGTTCACGGGCGATGATTTGCAGCTCGGTTTCCAGCGCTTCGATGCGCCGGCGGCTGTCATCCACTTCGGCCGGCACGGCGTGCAGGCTGATGGCGACGCGGGCGCAGGCGGTGTCCAGCAGGCTCACGGACTTGTCCGGCAACTGGCGTGCAGGAATGTAGCGGTGGGACAGTTTGACCGAGGCTTCCAGGGCTTCGTCGAGGATTTGCACTTGATGGTGCTGTTCCATGGTCGAGGCCACGCCGCGCATCATCAGCAGGGCTTTGTCTTCCGACGGCTCGGCCACTTGCACCACCTGGAAGCGCCGGGTCAGGGCCGGGTCTTTCTCGATGTGCTTCTTGTACTCGGCCCAGGTCGTCGCGGCCACGGTGCGCAGGGTGCCGCGGGCCAGGGCTGGCTTGAGCAGGTTGGCCGCGTCACCGGTACCGGCGGCGCCACCGGCACCCACCAGGGTGTGGGCTTCGTCGATGAACAGGATGATCGGCTTCGGCGAGGCCTGGACGTCTTCGATGACCTGGCGCAGGCGCTGTTCGAACTCACCTTTCATGCTCGCGCCGGCCTGCAGCAGGCCGACGTCAAGGCTGCGCAGCTCTACGTCCTTGAGGGCCGGCGGCACGTCACCGGCAACGATGCGCAAGGCAAAGCCTTCGACCACGGCGGTCTTGCCCACGCCAGCTTCACCGGTGAGGATCGGGTTGTTCTGCCGGCGGCGCATGAGGATGTCCACCAGTTGGCGGATCTCTTCGTCACGGCCGACGATGGGGTCGAGCTTGCCGCTGCGGGCCTGCTCGGTGAGATCGACGGTAAAGCGCTTGAGAGCTTCCTGTTTGCCCATGGCGCTGGGGGCCATGGCGCCGCTGGCTTCGCCCGGCACGGCGCCGGCATTGAAGCCGTCGCTGGCGGTCAGGGCGTTTTCCGGGGAGTCGCCGACGTATTCGTCAAAGCGCTCGCTCAGGGCCTCGGCCTTGACCTTGTCGAACTCCGACGACAAGCCCAGCAGGGCATGGCGCAGGCTTGGGGTCTTGAGGATGCCCAGCACCAGGTAACCGGTGCGCACCTGGCTTTCGCCGAACATCAGGCTGCCGTAGACCCAGCCGCGCTCCACGGCCTCTTCGACGTGGGAGGACAGGTCGGTGATCGAGGTCGAGCCCCGTGGCAGGCGGTCCAGGGCGTCGGTCAGGTCCCGGGCCAGGCGCGCCGGCTCGACATTGAACTGGCGGATGATGCGGTGCAGGTCCGAGTCCTGCAGTTGCAGCAACTGGTGAAACCAGTGGGCCAGTTCCACATAGGGGTTACCGCGCAATTTGCAGAACACGGTGGCGGCTTCGATGGCTTTGTAGGCCACGCTGTTGAGTTTGCCGAACAACGCGGCGCGACTGATTTCACCCATGCTCATGGCTCCTTGAGGTCTGTGAGGTGTTGGCCTGTTCGGCGTAATGCCGGGCCAGTATTAGATCGTTGGCATCGGTTTCGGGCTGCCCCAGCCAAGTGTTGAACCCCAGGCGGAAGCGGCCGTTGAGTTGTAACGCCGGCACCTCGGACTGTTCCAGGACCAGATTCAGGTCCCAGTCCAGTTCATGGCCCAGGTATTCAGCGACCCAGGCCACCAGTTCGTTGAACGGCTCGCCACCGGGCAACATGCCCATGTAGTCGACGAACTTGAGCGGCCCGAGGCGAATGCGGAACTTGTGCTGGCGGTCCCACACGTAGCGGCCCAGGCAGAAGTCCACGCCCAGTTGATGGGCGCTGACGCCGACGCGGCTGCGTTCGGGCAACTCCAGCCATTGGCCGACGTATTCCTCGATTTCCACCGGCAGGCCGAAATACTCGCTGAGGATGGCTTTCAAACCGTCCGGGTAACGGGTTTGCGCCGCCAGGTGACCGCTGTAATGCAGTTTCGCCGTGTCGGGGATCAGCCCCTGCTGGAGCAGGCTCGGCATGCCTCGACCGCTGAGCGCCGCCAGGCGCGCCGACCAGTAGTCATCGTCCGGGCGGTCATGGCTGACCGTTGGCCGTGCCTCGGCCCAGGCCCGGTAGAACAGGCTGAGCAGGCGATGGTGGAACACATCGAGGAAGCGTTTGCTGGTGCTGTCGGCGTTGTTGCGCTGACGTTCGCGCACGTACTCGGTCATGTGCAACGGCATCGGGCCGTTGGGGCCGCCGAGGCCGAAGAAGAACTGTTCCAGCCGCGCCGGCGCACCGTCGACGCCCGGTTGCACCGAGGCGAGGGTGGCCGGGGCAAAGGTGCAGTCGGCCTGTTGCCCGAGGCGCAGCGGGTCATCGGCCAGGCGCAGGGAATGGCCCAGGCGCGGCAGTTCGGGGGTTTCGCACTCGATGCGCCGCAACGCCTGGAAGAAATCGTATTCCCAGGGTTCCTGGTGCATCGCCTCCAGGGTACTCACAGGGTCGGACGACGTCCGGGCTTGGCTTTCCATCGCATGATCTCGCCGCGTTCGGTGGTACGGATCACCGTCTCGGTAAAACTGTTGATCGACACGTAGCGTGCCAGGAAACGTTCGAACACCGCGCCAAGGAGAAACACCCCGGTGCCGCGGAACGCGTTTTCATCGAATTCCAGGGTGATCTCCAGGCCCCGACCGAACACGATCGGGCCGGGCATCGGCAGGCGTCGCGTGCAGGCCTTGCTGCTGACTTCCCGCAGGCCTTCGATCTGCAATTGCAGCGCCGCGTCGTTGCTGTCGCCGTAAAGGCGCAGGAGTTCACGCAGGGCGGCGGCGCCCTGGCCTTGTTCGCTCAACGACAAGTAGTTCAGTGACAACTGGCTGATCAGCCGCCAGGCCTTGGCGTCGTGGGCATGGCTGGCCCGTGGCCGACTGGGACCTGCCACGCAACGCACGGCGCCGACCGGTGCACTGTCGGCCAGGGTGAAGTCGGTCTTGCCGCTGCCCACGCTCATGAACAATGGCAGGTCGCGGTTGGTGCACAGCGCCGTCACGCCCAGTTGGCGCAGATCATGGCGGTAGGGCGCTTGCTGACTGTCCACCAGGCTGACAAAGGTTTCGCTGCCGATATAAGTCGAGCGCGGGCCGTTGCGTCGCTGATCGCTGGACAACACCCGGGGTTCACGGCGCACCGTGTAATAGGCTTGGTCGCGGCCATAACGGGACGGATCGCGCACGGCATAGAACGGCAGGAACGGTTGCTCCGGCCCGGTGCCGTGACCGGTGAGACCGGTCAGCGAATGCACTTCGAAGTCCATCGGCCGGGTGCGGTCGGCGATCACGTGGTGCTCGTTGACCCGCTCCGACAGGTGGATGCGGTCCAGGCGCTTGGGGAACAGATTGATGGCCGGGGTGCAGAACGGCAGGAACTGCGCGGCGCCGACGCTGCCTTCCAGGCTCGGGTCGTGGCGGTCGAACAGCACGATCAACTCCAGCTCCTGGCCGTCGCAACGCTTGACCGCGCGGCTCAACTGGGTGAAGTCGACAAACAGGAAGCGCTGGGGCAGGGCGAAGTACTCCTGCAGCAGGCGATAGCCCTGGAATGCCCGCGGCACCACCGGCAGCGCAGCGTCGATGTCGTCGAAGCCACGGGAGCGCAACGCATCCTGGGGCAGCCGCTCGACCCAATGGCCGCCGGGCTGGCGCGCGAACACCGCACAAGCGCTGCCCAGCAATTGTTCGTACAGGCGGAACGGTTGTTCGTCGGCGCCACTGAGGTACAGCGGCAGATTGTCCAGGGCCAGGCTGTTGAACGGCAATTCGGCCCCGGTGCGCAGGGTCAGACGCAGGCCGGCCTTGGCTTTCGGCTCACTGGCAGCCAGGCGTCCGAGTACCGTGGACGGGTTGCCGAAGTACTCGGCCTGGCTGACCTGCAACGGCCACAGCGTCACCGAGTGGGCGGTGCGGTACTCGCAGCAGGTCTGGGTTTCCCGCCCCAGGGCGGCGCGCAGAACGCTGTCCCGGGGCAGCTCGAAGCCGCTGCTCAAGGACCCTTCGTCCGGGTCGGCCTGCATCTGCACCACGGTCATCGACGGCGTCGGTGCCAGATAATGGGGGTAGGCGATTTCCAGCAGGTTGTGGGTGAAGGTCGGGTACTCGGCATCGAGCTTGAGTTGCACCCGCGCCGTCAGGTAGGCGAAACCTTCCAGCAGCCGCTCGACATAGGGGTCGGCGCAGTCCATGCCGGACAACGTCAACCGGCTGGCGATCTTGGGGTATTCCTTGGCGAACTCCGCCGCGCTTTCGCGCACGTGGTGCAGTTCCTGGTTGTACAACTCCAGCAGGCGCGGGTTCATGGGCGTCTCCGCTGATCGGCGTTGACCACGCGCACATGGCCGGTTTCCAGGTCCAGGTCGGTTTGCAGCATCAGGCGCAACGGCACCGGCTGGGCCCAGAGGTCGCCCTCGATCTCGAAACTCAAGGCGTTGTGGTTCATCTCGGCCGTCGACCGGGCCCGCACGCGCAAGGTATGGCGTAGGATACGCGGCTCGAAAGTGGCAATGGCCTGCTGGATCAGGGCTTCCAGCGCCGAAAGATCAACGTTCGAGGCGCTGTTGCCGGCCAGCGCCGGCAGCCCGAAGTTCACCACCGAGGTTCCCGCCGGGGTATGCAACGTGGCGTCAGCGTCGAGCAGCGAGGTGGTGTTGAGCAGCCACGCCAGGTCACGCAGCACCGAGGCTTTCAATTGGGTCAGGGACAGCACGCGCTTGTCGGCGCTTTCCTTGGGATTGGTCGGATCGTCGTCGGTCAACCGGTCCAGCAAGGACGGTTGCAGGCGATCGCGAGTGGCGATTTCAGTTACCACGTAAAAGGTGCCACGTACATTTTCTGGTCCCAGTGGCCAGGCCCGCAGGCGGCGAACTGGCTGACGTCCGCGACTTCCATCGTTCCCTTTATCTGGCGCACCGCCTGGAGTTTGGTCAGGCAGTCGCGACTGGGCGCGGGCATGTGTTCGCTGCGTTCAACGGCGAAGATCGGAACCTGGTTGAAGATCTCCACCCGCAATTGCTTGTCCGGACCCACGCTGAACTGGCAAGGCCATTCCATATCGAGCGCCATCCGGCTCTGGTCAGGTTTGACAAGCGTGCAGCGACCTTGATCGTTGATCAGGCTCACCGGCTGCCCGACGAACATCGCCTGGGTCGGCGCAGCCGTGGCGACTGTGTCCTGTCCGGCGCATGCACTCAGGCTGACGAGGCTTGCCGTCAGCGCTGAAAAGAACAAGGGATTCCGCATCACGCAAGCTCCCAGAACCAAATGGCTTTCGAGCGTGAGAACAGGTCGCCACTTTTGGTCAAGCCGCGATTCCACAGGTCGATATGGTCCCCGGTAGGGCGGCCGGCAGTGTCGCTACTTTGCTGGTAGCAGTCTTTGAAAAAAATGATTCCAGTCTTGCCCATCAGCGTCGTGCGGTCCGTCACGCTGTTGGTATAGATTTTCGGCGGACCGAGGCGGCTCTTGTTCCATAGCCAATTGGCCAATGACTCCGCGCCGCGGGCATGTCCATGGGCGCACCGAGGGTCCAGCGTATAAGTCGATGAATTGACCGGCAGGGTCTGTTCCCCGCACAAGGCGATGCTCATCCGGATGGCGCATTGGTTGATGTAAGGACCATCGCAGGCCGGATTGGCGGACGGGTAGGGCGGGTAGCTGTTCCACAAATTGATAAATGAAGGCTTGGCCATGACTCAGACACCGCGCGGTAAAGGATTGGATGAGAGCAAGCACCAAACACCCCCGGCGCGTGGCACCGGGGGCGTGTTCGATTACACCTTGACGTTCTGACGCACGTTCCAGCCGAACTTGACCGGACCGCCTTCCTTGCTGCCGTCGGCTTTCTGCGGCTGGTAGTCCACCAGCACCTTGGCGAAGTTCAGGGTGACGTTTTCGGTCAGGCGATCATCGCTGCCCGAGCCGCCGGTGCTCAGGGAGGTGATCAGCACTTCTTCCAGGTTGATGATCATGTACTCGACCTGGCTTTCACCGCCGGCCTTGCGCACGGTCAGCTTGACCTTGTCGATGTGCTTGCCGCTGGCGCAGTGCATCATCAGGTTCGGCGAAGCCTTGTCGACGTACTTGGTCAGCGACAGGTCCTGGATGTTCACCTTGCCGGCGCCACCGCCACTGCCCATGTGCATGTTGCCGGACTGGGACATGCCCCAGCTCCAGTTCAGGACGTCAATCTCGTCCTTGTGGGCCTTGTCCATGGACTCGCCCTTGATGTCGCCGATCTTGATGAAAATATCAACAGCCATGTTTTCTCCCTGTGTGGTTTCTAACCACATTGTTTGGTTTGACGCTGACCTGCGAAACTATTTTGGATGTCAGCCACGACAGCGGACCTGTGGGAGTGGGCTTGCTCGCGAATGAAGGTCGGTCAGCCAACGCTGATGTCGACTGATCCGGCGCTTTCGCGAGCAAGCCCGCTCCCACAAGGTTCGGGCGTGCCAACAAATACTGTTTACGCGCCCTTGGCCGACGGCAGTTTCGATACCAGGCGCAGCGACACGGTGAGTCCTTCGAGCTGGTAGTGCGGACGCAGGAAGAACTTGGAGTTGTAGTACCCCGGGTTGCCTTCGACTTCTTCGACGATCACTTCGGCCGCTGCCAGTGGGTGCTGGGCCTTGGTGGTTTCGGTGGAGTGCGCCGGGTCGCCGTCGACATAGTTGAGGATCCAGTCCTGCAACCAGCGCTGCATCTCATCCTTCTCTTTGAAGGAACCGATCTTGTCGCGCACGATGCACTTCAGGTAGTGGGCAAAACGGCAGGTGGCGAACAGATACGGCAAGCGCGCGGCCAGGTTGGCGTTGGCGGTGGCGTCCGGGTCGTCGTATTCGGCCGGTTTCTGCAGCGACTGGGCGCCGATGAACGCAGCGAAGTCGGTGTTTTTCTTGTGCAGCAGCGGCATGAAACCGTTTTTCGCCAGTTCCGCTTCACGGCGGTCCGAAATGGCGATCTCGGTCGGGCACTTCATGTCCACGCCACCGTCGTCGGTCGGGAACGTGTGGGCCGGCAGGTTTTCCACTTCACCGCCGGACTCCACGCCGCGGATGCGCGAGCACCAGCCGAAGTGTTTGAACGAACGGTTGATGTTCACGGCCATCGCGTAGGCGGCGTTGGCCCAGGTGTATTTCGAGCTGTCGGCGCCGTCTGTGTTTTCTTCGAAGGCGAAGGCTTCCACCGGGTCGGTCTTGGCGCCGTACGGCAGGCGCGCCAGGAAGCGCGGCATGGTCAGGCCGATGTAGCGCGAGTCTTCCGATTCACGCAGCGAACGCCAGCCGGCGTATTCCGGCGTGGTGAAGATCTTGGTCAGATCGCGTGGGTTCGACAGTTCCTGCCAGGAGCCCATGCCCATCACGGTCGGCGACGCGGCGGAAATGAACGGTGCGTGCATTGCTGCACAGACTTTCGACAGCTCGCCCAACAGCTCCACGTCCGGTGGCGACTGGTCGAAGTAGTAGTCGCCTACCAGGCAGCCGTATGGCTCGCCGCCGAACTGGCCGTATTCTTCTTCGTACATTTTCTTGAAGAGCGGGCTCTGGTCCCACGCCGTGCCCTTGAATTTCTTCAGGGTCTTGTGCAGGTCGGTCTTGGAGATGTTGAGCACACGGATCTTCAGTTGCTCATCGGTCTCGGTGTTGTTGACCAGGTAGTGCAGGCCACGCCAGGCGCTTTCCAACTGCTGGAAGTCCGGGTGGTGGATGACCTGGTTGACCTGGGCGGTGAGCTTGGCGTCGATGGCGGCGATGATCGATTCGATCGACTTGATGGCGTCGTTGGACACCAGGTCGGTCTGCGCCAGGGCCTGTTCGGCCAGGGTACGCACGGCGGTCTCGACCGCTTCGCGGGCACGCTCGGTCTTGGGCTTGAACTCTTGCAGCAGCAGGGACGCGAACTCGCTGGTTTCTTCAGTCGCGCCCAGGTTCTGTGCGCCTTCGCGGACGGTATTGTCGGTCATGATCATTGATCCTGTGCTGGCTTCGGCGCGCTCGCCAGGGCCTGCAACAGCGCTGGGTCCTTGATCGCCTTCATGATGATTTCTTCGGCACCGGTCTTGCCGTCCATGTAGGTCAGCAGGTTGGCCAATTGGGTGCGTGCTTCGAGCAACTTGTTCAGCGAGTCGACCTTGCGGGCCACGGCTGCCGGGCTGAAGTCGTCCATGCTTTCGAAGGTCAGGTCCAGGCTCAGGTTGCCTTCGCCGGTCAGTTCGTTGGGCACATGGAACGCTACGCGTGGTTGCATGGCCTTGAGGCGCGAGTCGAAATTGTCGACATCGATCTCAAGGAACTTGCGGTCGGCCACGGGTGCCAGAGGCTCGGCGGGCTTGCCGGCGAGGTCGGCCATCACGCCCATGACGAAGGGCAACTGGACCTTTTTCTCGGCGCCGTAGAGCTCGACGTCGTACTCGATCTGCACTCGAGGCGCGCGGTTGCGCGCGATGAATTTCTGAGAACTTTGCTTCGCCACGTTGCTGCTCCTGGTCGCTTGAGCGACGGTGTTGGCGTCATCCGGTGGGGCCGGTGACGTGACTGCGTGATCCGCTCGCTGTTATTCGCTGTCCGGGCCGCGCAGGTTTTCAAATTGGCTCATGCCGTCGGGAATCAGGTTGCGCACGATGGCCGCGAAGTCGGCGTGCACCAGATTCTTCGCCCGATTCAACAGCACCGGCAGGGGGCTGGAGGGCTCGTGACGGGTGTAGTAAGCGAGAATCCGGTCCAGGCTGCGCAGCACGTCGTCGCGGTTGTTGATTTCACCGCTGACCGTGCTCGTGCCGGTGTTGCGCGGTGCGCTCGGCGCGCTGGTGTATTCGGCTGGCGCGGTACTGTCGTCAGCGACCGTGTCCGGGAGGGCGCTGTCGCCGCTCTGCGGTGCGAACTGACCGAGAATCTGCAATGCCATCTTCAGCGGCTGCTTCAGCGGGCCGAGGTCCACGCCCTGGGCGGAACCGACCTGGTCGCTGACCTGCTGTTCGATGGCTTCGGCGGCGGTGCGAGCTTCCAGCAGCGCCGCGCGGGTGATTTCCAGTTGCTCGGGGTCGCAGTCGCGCAACGCGCCGGCAAGCTGTTCGGCACCGAGGCTTTCATCGGCGAAACTTTGCAGGCCGCTGGCGTTGGCGGCGGCGCGCAGGGTGACAGGGCCGAAGGCGCGTGAACGGGCCAGGATGCTTTCGCGCAGCAGGCGGATGGTGACATCGGACGTCAGGCCGGCGAGGGCGTTGATGCGCACGGTGGGATCGTTGTCGTCATCGGCGTCCAGGCGCGGGTGCAGGTCGGCCCAGTATTGCTTGAGCAATTCGCTGATCAGCGTCAATACGCGAGCCAGGCCTGGAAGGCCTTCGAGGGCCAGGGAGCTCTGCAACAGGAAATGGGTGATGCGCAGGTCTTTGCTGCGTTGCAGCAAGTCCAGGCTCTGTTGCTGGATGCTGCGCCACTCGGGGGGCTCGGCGGGCAATATCGAGTCGCCCATGCTGCGCTCGGGTTGGCCTCGGGAATCACGTTCCAGGCGCAGGAAATCCGCGTCATATTCCAGGTCTTCGCCGCAAGGCGAGTTCGCGGAAACGGCGGCGAGCAACAAAGGCACATCCACTTGGATCGATCTCCCTATCGCCCGCTGAAGAATGAGTCGGGCAGTTCACACGCAAGTTCCGGGTGGAACTTCGCATGTCCCTTGACGGTAATGGCCCATTAGATGCTTGATGATCTTAAAGTGCCATCATTGATATTCAAGAAGTTGTGCATTTTTGGTGTAGTACTTATCGCTTGTCAAGGTAAGCTATTTCCACTCTGTTACAGTTGTGAGGCGCTTAACAACCCGCGCGACTGGCAGGTCGAGGAAGGTCCTGGGAGCGGTTTTTTGTCATGCAGGCCGGTTAATATCAGCCATCATGCTGGCAAAAAGCCGTTTCGCGGCTGTTTGCAAGGTTTTCCGGTGAGCGCCAAGGTGAATTCCCCCTTCGGCTTACCGCGCGCGCAGACGTTTGAAAGTATTCGGCAAGGAGGCGAGATGCCGCTGTGTTTGACTATCACTAGTTATCACAAGATTACCCCCGGTCAGTGTTCTGAAAAGTCCATGAACCAGGGAGTGATGGCAATTGGCCGTAATTCCGATAATGACTGGGTATTGCCGGATCCTGAACGGTTGGTGTCCGGTAAACATTGCGTTATTCAATACAAAGACGGCCGGTATTATTTAACCGATAACAGCACCAATGGCGTGGAATTGGTCAAGGCCGGTGTCCGCCTGCGCAAAGGCAACAGTGAGCTCTTGCAGGATGGCGAGATCATCCGCATCGGGGATTATGAAATCCAGGCGCGTGTCGACTTCAACCTGCCGGTTACCGACAGCAACCCCTTTGCCGAGTCGCCCAGCAGCTTCGAGGCCTTGATGGGCCGCCAGGCGGCCGCGCCAGTGAATAACCCCGCGCCGGCTCCCATGGTTCCGCCGGCGCAGTTTCAGGGCGTGTCAGCCATGGACACGATGCCGGACCTGTTCGATTTCCTCGCGCCGCCCAGCGTGCCGCCGGCCACCCAGCCCGATCATGTGCCGGCCCAGCAGCACGATTTCCGCCCGCCGACGCCGATCCCCCGTCCCAGCCCGCCGCCTGTGGCAGAGCCGGTGGCGATGAGTTCCGCCTCGGTGATCCCAGAAGATTGGGATCTGTTCAGCGACAAGCCGGCCCCCGCACCCGTTGCCCCGGTGGCCATCGCTCCGCCGCCGGTTGCCCAAATGCCGGTGGTCGAACCGGTAGCCGTGCCTCAGCCTCCCGAGCCAGCGATCCCGGTGCCGGACATCTTTGCGCCTGAAACGAGTGTCGCCGAGTTCAACCTCGCCGATATCCGCATACCGAACGAACCTGCGCCGCAGCCCGAACCGCCGGTGGCCCGTGTCGAACCGCCAGTCGCTCCAGTCAGGCCGGTTACGTCGGCCGTTCCGGTCGACGCAACCCAACCCGATCTGCTGCAAGCCTTTCTGCGCGGTGCGGGCCTGGATCAGTTGCGCCTGGACAAGGCCCAGGCCGAGGCGCAGATGGAAAGCATCGGGCGCAGTTATCGATTGATGGTCGAAGGCCTGATCGACGTCTTGCGTGCCCGCAGCAGCCTCAAGGGTGAGTTCCGCATTCAGCAGACGATGATCCAGCCGGTGGAAAACAACCCGCTGAAATTCGCCCCCAACGTCGATGAAGCCCTGCTATTGCTATTGCGTCACGGCAACCAGGCGTTCATGGCGCCGGACGTGGCCGTGCGGGACAGCTTCGATGATCTGCGTGCCCACCAGCTGGCGGTCATGGCCGGCGTGGAAGCGGCGATCAAACATTTGCTGGCGCGCTTCGAACCGGCGCAACTGGAAGAACGTATGGGCAAGCCTGGCGGGCTGTCGGGGATTTTCAGCGGCTCGCGGCAGGCTCAGTACTGGCAGCAATTTACCGAGCTCTACAGCAATATTTCCCGGGAAGCCCAGGAGGATTTCCAGGACCTGTTCGGTCGTGAATTCAGTCGTGCCTACGAAGAACACAGTACCCGACAGCGACGCCGTTAAGCGTCGCTGTCCATAACCCTTCACAAGACAAACAACGGATAGCTCAAACGTCATTGAGGACGCAGGATGATTCCCAGGTTTTTACTCGCAGTTGCCACCGCGCTTCTGTTGACGGCGTGCGCCAAGGATGCGGCCAAACCCCAGCCCGAAGAAGCTGAGGCCGATACCGCCGCCGTCGAGTTGCACTTCCACGCCATCAACGGTCTCAATCCCGGTGCCACCGGCCAGCCGGCTCCGGTGCGGGTGCGGATTTTCGAATTGAAAAATGCGGCGACCTTTGGCCGCTCCGATTATTTCGCCCTGGCCGAACGGGCCCAGGCGACCCTGGGCGCCGATCTGATCGATCAGGACGAAGTGCTGATCCAGCCCGGCCAGCAGTTGAGCCTGCAACGCGACCTCGACCCATCGACCCGCCACATCGGCATCCTGGTCGGCTACCGCGAACTGGATCAGTCGCTGTGGCGCACGGTGTTGAATGTGCCGCCGCGTGCTTACACCGAATACCAGATCAGCCTCGATGTGCGCGCCGTGCGCAGCGACGTCGTCGTTCCCCCATCCAGCCCTGCCCAATAAGCAATCGGAGCCCCCATGTCCTGGAACAATCGCGTGGTCTGGTCGGAAGGCATGTTCATCGGAACGCAGCACTTCCAACAGCACGACCGTTACCTGGAAAACCTCATCGACGCACGCAGCCGGCCCCTGTCGGCCGGCGCCTGGGGCTTTTCCGAATTGCTCATCGACCAGGGCCTGTTGGCCCAGGGCAAGCTGGCGATCATTTCGGCACGGGGCCTGTTGCCGGATGGCACGCCCTTCAACATTCCCCAGGATGACGTGGCGCCGACCCCGTTGAACATCGACGACAACCTGCGCGACGGCCTGGTCTACCTGGCCCTGCCGCTCAAGCGCGCCGGCGCCCGCGACACCGTGGATGAAGGCGAGCCCCTGGGCGCTGCGCGTTATGTCAGCCAGGTCAGCGAAGTGCGCGACGACAACGCACCATTTGAAAACCGCGCGCCGGTGGCCCTCGGCTCCCGGGCGTTGCGCCTGTTGACCGCCCAGGACGGCATCGGCGACTACGCTGCCGTCGGCGTCGTGCGCATCAAGGAGAAACGCGCCGACCGCGCCCTGGTGCTCGACGACACCTACATTCCGCCGCTGCTGGATGTGGTCGCTTCCAAGCCGCTGACGGCGTTTCGCAGTGAGCTGCTGGGCTTGCTCCATCAACGCGGCGAAGCCCTCGCCGGACGGGTGGTGGCGTCCGGCGCCGGTGGTGCTGCGGAGATTGCCGACTTCATGCTGCTGCAACTGGTCAACCGTGCGCAGCCGCTGGTCCAGCACCTGAGCCAGTTGAGCCCGCTGCACCCCGAGCGCTTCTACAGCGAGCTGGTGGCGTTGGCGGGGGAGTTCTCCACCTTCACCGCGTCCGGGCGACGACCGCAGGAATACCCGCCCTACCAGCATGACGACCTGGTGCTGAGCTTCACGCCGGTGATGCAGGCATTGCGCGAGGCCTTGTCGATGCTGATCGACAGCAAGGCCACACCGATTCCGATTGTCGAAAAAGCCTACGGTATCCACGTGGCGATGCTGGCCGACAAGACCCTGCTCGACAGCGCCAGTTTCATCCTGGTAGTGCGCGCCGACGTTCCCGCCGAAACCCTGCGCAGCCGCTTCGGCCAGCAGAGCAAGGTCGGTTCGGTGGAGCACATCCGCGACCTGGTCAACCTGCAACTGCCGGGCATCGGCCTGTTGCCGTTGCCGGTGGCGCCACGTCAGCTTCCGTACCACGCCGGTTCCACCTACTACGAACTCGACCGGGGCAGCGACCACTGGAAGCAGCTGGGCAACTCCGGCGGCTTTGCGTTCCACATCGCCGGGCAGTTCCCTGGGCTGAACCTGGCGTTCTGGGCGATCCGAGGATAATTCGCGATGAGCAACGACGATCGTACCCAGTTCATGCCAACGCCCGGTGGCCGTGGCGCGGACCCGTTCCGCCCGGATGCCGGACGCCCTCAGCCAGCACCCGCGCCGCTGTCGATGCCGGCCGCGCCGGTGCTGACCGGCAAGGCCCAGGGCCTCAATCCGCTGGAAAGCGCCGCCGGCCCGCTGTTGGCCCTGCTGACGCGCCTGCGCAATACCATCGCGCACCCGGCCCCGGCCAGCCTGCGCGCACAACTGCTGGCCTACCTGCGCCAATTCGAAGAGCGCGCCGAGGCTGCCGGTGTGGTGCGCAACGACGTGCTGCTGGCCCGCTACGCCTTGTGCACCGCGCTGGACGAAGCGGTGTTGAGCACCCCCTGGGGCGGCACCAGCGATTGGGGCAAGCAGAGCCTGCTGATCACCGTGCACAACGAAGCCTGGGGCGGCGAGAAAGTGTTCCAACTGCTGGAGCATTGCCTGCAAAGTCCAAGGGAACGCTTGTACCTGCTGGAGCTGCTGTACCTGTGCATGTGCCTCGGTTTCGAGGGGCGCTACCGGGTGATGAACGACGGTCGCAGCCAACTGGAAGCGTTGCGCGAGCGCACCAGTGCGGTAATCCGCAGCGCCCGGGGCGACTACGAGCGTGAACTGTCGCCGCACTGGCGCGGTGTCACCGTGGCCCGCGATCGGCTGGCGCAATTCATGCCGCCGTGGATCGCCGTGGCCATCGGCGCGGCCTTGCTGCTGGCGCTGCTGTTCGGCCTGCGCATGAAACTGGCTTCCGATGCCGAACCGGTGTTCAAGAACATTCACTTCCTGGGCGAAATTCCGGTACAGACCATCGACCGCCCCGTGGTGCAGCCGAAAGTGGTCGAGCGCCCACGCCTGGCAGGCTTTTTGGCCGATGAAATCCGCGCCAATCGAATTGCCGTGGAAGACGCCGTCGACCGCTCGGTGGTGACCATCCGTGGCGACGAGCTGTTCGCCTCGGGCAGCGCCAGCATCAAGGACGATTTCCAGCCGCTGATGCTGCGCATCGCCGATGCGGTGCGCAAGGTCAAGGGCCAGGTCCTGGTCACCGGCCACAGCGACAATCGGCCGATCGCCACGTTGCGCTTCCCGTCCAACTGGGCGTTGTCCGAAGCGCGGGCGCAGTCGGTGCTGCAGATTCTGGCGGCCAAGACCGGCCAGCCCGAGCGCTTCAGCGCCGAAGGCCGCAGCGACACCGAACCACTGGCGTCCAACGCCACCACGGAAGGGCGTGCACGCAACCGTCGGGTTGAAATCACCGTATTGGCGGAGGGAGTCGAGTGAAGGCGTTTTTCAGTTTCATGATCCGCTGGGTCATCCCGTTGCTGGGGCTGATTGCCCTGAGCCTGATCATCTGGTTCGTCGGCCCGCTGCTGGACTGGCTGGTGCCCGAAGGCCGGCGCTGGGCGTTGATCATCCTGGTGTTCGCGGTGTGGATCGCCTACCGCGTGTTCCGCATCATCCAGGCCCGCCGCCAGGCCGCCGAAGTCATGCGCAGCCTGGCCGAGCAGACGCCACCGGACCCCACCAGCATCGCCACCGCCGAGGAACTCGAAACCCTGCGCCAGCGCATGGACGAAGCCCTGGCGCTCTTGAAGAAGGCCAAGCTGGGTGGTGACGAGCGCCGTAACCTCTACGAGCTGCCGTGGTACGTGATCATCGGTCCGCCGGGTTCGGGCAAGACCACTGCGTTGGTCAACTCCGGGCTGCATTTCCCGTTGGCCGCCCAATTGGGCGCCGGCGCGGTGCGTGGCGTAGGCGGTACGCGTAATTGCGATTGGTGGTTTACCGATCAGGCGGTCCTGCTCGACACCGCCGGACGCTATACCACCCAGGACAGCGATGCGACGATCGACAAAGCCGCGTGGCTGGGCTTCCTGGGGCTGTTGAAAAAACAACGGGCCCGGCGTCCGATTGACGGTGCGTTCATCGCCATCAGCCTGTCCGACTTGCTGCTGGGCAGCGACGCCGAGCGCGCCGCCCATGCTGCGGCGATCCGCCTGCGTATCCAGGAGCTGTACACCCAGCTGGGTGTGCGTTTCCCGGTCTACCTGATGCTGACCAAGCTCGACCTGGTACCCGGGTTCATGGAGTACTTCGACAGCCTGAGCAAGGAAGAGCGCGCCCAGGTCTGGGGCATGACTTTCGCCCTGGACGATGGCAAGAGCAACGACAGTCCGCTGGCGCACCTGCAAAGCGAATTCGCCGGCCTGGAACAGCGCCTCAACGACCGGCTGGTGGAGCGTCTGCAACAGGAGCGCGACCCGGCGCGGCGTGATCTGATCTACGGTTTCCCGCAGCAGTTCGGTGCCTTGAAGGATTGCCTGCAAAGCTTCCTCGACGGCGTGTTCAAGCCCAACGCTTTCGAAGAGCGCGTGTTGCTGCGCGGTGTGTATTTCACCAGCGGCACCCAGGAAGGCAGCCCGATCGACCGCCTGATCGGTTCCATGGCCCAGAGCATGAACCTGGACCGCCAGCATCTGGCGCGCCAGACCGGCACCGGGCGCAGCTACTTCATCGAAAAACTGTTCACCGCCGTGGCCTTCGCCGAGCGTGGTCTGGTGGGCGTCGACCCGAAGGTCGAGCGTCGGCGCAAATGGATCGCCCGGGGCGTACTGGCCTCCACCGTGTTGGTGGTGTTGGTGGTCAGCACGTTGTGGTGGGTCAGTTATCGCGCCAACCAGGCCTACATCGCCCAAGTCGACCAGAAGGTCGCGCCACTGGGCCAGACCGTGCAGAACCTCAGCCCGGCACAGCGTGACGTGCTCGCGGTGCTGCCGTTGCTCAACGCTGTGAAACACCTGGCGGGCGATGCGCCGGATTGGGCCGAGGGCCTGGGTCTTTACCAGGGCGACATGCTCGAAGCCGAATCCGGCAGCGTCTATCGCAAGTTGCTGATCGCGGTGTTCGCGCCGCGCCTGCTGACGCGCATCGAAGAGCAACTGCACAGCGGCGGCAATTCGGATTTCCTCTACGAAGGCTTGAAGGCCTACCTGATGCTCGCCGACACCGAGCATTACGATGCCGACTTCATCAAGGCCTGGATCGCCCTGGATTGGGACCGCAGCCTGCCGCGGGATTTGCCGGCCGAGCAGCGCCAGGCCCTGACCGCGCATTTGCAGGCACTGTTCGAGCGCCGTCCACCCCTCGCGCGCCTGGACCAGCGCCTGGTCGAAGACCTGCGCCGCCAGTTGCAGCAATTGCCAGTGGCCCAGCGGGTTTACGATCGGATCAAGCGGCAAAAACTGCCCGAAGGCATCCCGGACTTCCGCATCAACGAGGCCGCCGGGCGTGACGCCGCGCTGGTGTTCAGCCGCAAGAGCGGCAAGCCGTTGGGCGAGCCGCTGAGCGGGTTCTTCACCGTCAAGGGTTACCGCCAGGGCTTCTTGCTCACCAGCCTGAGCCAGACCGGCACCCTGGCCGAAGAGCAATGGGTGCTGGGCCACGAAGAGGCCGATCAGCAGAACGTTGCCAGCCTGGCCGCCGATGTGCGCCGGCTGTACTTCCAGGACTACCAGCGCCAATGGGATGCCTTGCTCGCCGACATCGATTTCGTGCCGATCACCAGCGTGGCCCAGGCCGCCGATGTGCTGCGGGTGATCTCCGGGCCGACCTCGCCGTTGAAAAAACTGTTGGTGGCGGTGGCGAAGGAAACCGACCTGCAACAGGACGAACGCCTGCTGGCCGCCCAAGGCGCGCCGGTGGAGGGCGGCGTGGACAAGCTCAAGGAGCGCCTGGGCAGCTTGCTCGGCCAGGAACAGGCGACGCAAAACGCGCCGCAGGCCAGCGATGATCCGATCACGGCGCACTTTGCCGAGCTCAATAGCATTGTCAGCAAAAACGACGGTGAACCGGCCGCCATCGATGGCCTGCTGGCCGACATGAACGCGCTGTACGTTCAGGTCAGTGCCATGGTCGGCGCCAGCGGCGATGCCTTGCTCGGCGAGGCCAAGAACCAGGCCGCGGCCGCCGCCACCCGGGTCAGCCTCAACGCCGAGCGTCAGCCGCCGTTGGTGCAAGGGCTGGTCAAATCAGTGGTCAATTCCACCACCAACAGCATGATGGGCGGGGTGCGCAATCAACTGAACGCCGCCTGGACCAGCGAAGTGGTGAACATCTACCGCCAGTCCCTGGCCGGGCGTTATCCAATGTCGCCGGGCAGTGCCCGGGATGCGACCCTCGATGACTTCGGCCAGTTCTTCGGCGTCGGCGGGGTGATGGATAACTACTTCCGTAAGTACCTGCAACCCTACGTCGACACCTCTACCCCGACCTGGCGCTGGCAGCCGGGCGCGGCACAGAAGCTCGGCATTGCCCCTGGCGCGCTGCAGACTTTCCAGCGCGCGGCGGCCATTCGCGATGCGTTCTTCCGCTCCGGCGGCACCCAGCCGATGGTGCGCTTCGAACTCAAGCCGGTGGCGATGGACTCGACCATCACCCAATTCCTGCTCGACCTCGACGGCCAGCAGTTGAGCTACGACCACGGCCCGAGCCGTCCGACCGCCATGCAATGGCCGAACCCGGGCAGCATCGGCGTGGTGCGGATCTCCATCATGCCGCCGTCTTCCAGCGGTCGTTCCGGTATCACCCTGGACGGGCCGTGGGCCTGGTTCCGCTTGCTGGAGCAATCGGATCTGACCGCCGGCAACTCGCCGGATCGCTTCAACCTGCGGCTGCGGGTCGATAACGCCAGCGCCTCTTACGAGCTGCGGGCCAACAGTGCCTTCAACCCGTTCAGGAGCCGCGTGCTCAGCGGCTTCAGCTTGCCGGAGCGGCTATGAGTACAGCGGGTTTCTATGGAAAGTTGGCCAGCCGTGGGGATTTTGTCAGCCGTGGCTTGCCCCAGAGCTTTATCGGTCCGTGGGACTCGTGGCTGGCGGCTGGCTTGCTCGCCAGCCAGACCAGCCTCGGCGAGCGTTGGCTGGACGCCTATCTTGTCAGCCCGCTATGGCGCTTCATGGTCGCCCCCGGCGTGTGCGGGCCGGACGCTGCGGTTGGGGTGGTGATGCCGAGCATCGACCGGGTCGGCCGTTATTTTCCGCTGACCGTCGCGGTGCTGCTGGAGCCCGATGCAGACCCGGCGTCGGTGGTTGGCGGTGCGGACGAATGGTTCGAGCGGGTGGAGAACCTGCTGCTGAGCACGTTGAGTGTAGAAGCCACGTTCGAAGCCTTCGGCGCGGAGCTGGAAAACCTCGGCAGCCCGATGTTTTTGCCACGGGTGCCCAGCAGCCGGTTTGCCAGCCTGCATCGCTTTGATGCCACCGACCCGCAGCGGCGCATGAGCGCCCTGGCCGAGTCGGCCTGCGAAGGGGCGAGCCTGTGGTGGGGCCAGGGATCGGAGCGCATTGCCCCGGGGTTGATGCGCTGTCAGGGATTGCCGGCAGCCGCTGATTTTGCGCAATTTTTGCTCGGCCAAGAAGGTGTTGTATAGATGCGTCCAAGTGCCGGAAAAGCAATCAAGTCTGCAAGCAAGAGCCATGTCGGCATGGTTCGCCAGGTCAACGAAGATGCGTGTCTGGACCTGCCGGAAAACGGCCTCTGGGTGGTCGCCGACGGCATGGGCGGGCATGCGGCGGGCGACTACGTCAGCAGCCTGATCGTCGACAGCCTGCGCAACATTGCCGTGGGCCGTTCGTTGGACGAATACGTCGCGGCGCTGCAAAGCGACCTGCTACGGGTCAACGCCGCCGTGCGGGAAGAAACCGCCAACCGTGGCGTGACCATGATGGGCAGCACCGTGGTGGTACTCGCCACCCGTGACTTGCGCGGCATGTGCCTGTGGGCCGGCGACAGCCGCCTGTACCGCCTGCGCGATGGCGTGCTGGAAGGCATCTCCCGAGACCACAGCTACGTCCAGGACCTGCAGGACAGCGGCCTGCTCAGCGAAGCCGAAGCCCGGGTGCATCCACGGGCCAACATCGTCACCCGCGCCATTGGCGTCGAGGCGCAGTTGAACGTGGCGATGACCGAGCTGCTGTTGGTACCGGGCGACAGCTATCTGTTGTGCAGCGACGGGCTGACCAAGACCGTCGAAGACGAAGAAATCCGTGAAGTATTGAGCCACGACGAACCCGGCGAAATCGCCAGCAGCCTGGTCTCCCTGGGCCTGATGCGCGGCGCCCCGGACAACATCACCGTGGTGGTTGTGAAGGTGCCGGCATGAACCCCGTTTCGAACATCCAGATCCCCGGCTACGACATCGACGGCGAGATTGGCGAAGGCGCGATGGCCAGCGTTTACCTGGCGACCCAGCGCTCCCTGGAGCGCAAGGTGGCGCTCAAGGTCATGGCGGCCGCATTGGCCGCCGACCCGACGTTCTGCGAACGTTTCCTGCGCGAAGGCAAGACCCTGGCGCGTCTGTCGCATCCGCACACCGTGACTATCCATGACATCGGCAATGTCGGTGAGCTGTATTACATGGCGATGGAATACCTGCCCAACGGCACGCTCAAGGAGCGCATCGCCGCCGGCCTGTCGCCGGAGCAGGGCCTGGTCTACATCCGTCAGATCGCCTCGGCCCTGGGGTATGCCCATGGCCTGGGCCTGGTGCACCGCGACGTCAAGCCGGCGAACATCCTGTTCCGCGCCGATGGTACGGCGGTGCTCTCGGACTTCGGCATCGCCAAGTCCCTGGATGACCGCACCCAGTTCACCCAGGCCGGTTTCGCGGTGGGCACGCCGAGCTACATGAGCCCGGAGCAGGCTCGCGGACAGGATATCGACGGCCGCGCCGACCTGTATGCCCTGGGGGTGGTGCTCTACGAAATCCTCGTCGGCAAGTTGCCGTATACCGGCAACGATGCGCTGTCCACGGCCCTGGCTCACCTGACCGAACCACTACCGGAACTGCCGGTGCACCACGGCCGCTACCAGGATGTGTTGCGCAAGCTGTTGGCCAAGGACCCGGCGGAACGCTTCCCGGATGCGGCGGCGTTGTTGCGGGCGCTGGATAACCTACCCCAGGACTCCGAAGCGACGCTGATCCGGCCCATGCCGATCCCCGTCCCGCCCGTTGCGAAGGCCGATGACCTGGCGGGATTGACGCCGATGTCCATCGACATCCCGAGCGGTCCGGCGCAGCCGCAATCGCAACCCCGGCCAACCCCGCCACCGGTGAGCCCACCTGCGCGGCCGGTCGTTGCGCCATCGCGCAAACCCCCGGTATTCGCCCTCGCCGCCGTTGCGGTGGCCGTGACGCTGGCGTTGGGCGGGGCGGGTTATTGGTGGCTGTCCGGCGACTCCGGCAAAAAAGACACGAAGACGCCGATAGCATCGACCTCATCGACCAAGCCACCGGTGAAGACGCCTGACGCGCCGCCGGTGAAAACCCCTGATACCACGCCGGCCCAGCCGCCCGTGTCGCCGCCGCTGAATCCGCCCGTGGCGACCCAGGCCGATGGCGGCCAGCGTCCGCTGTTGATGGCCGGCAAGAAAACCCTGTTCCAGCGGGTGCTCAGCAAACCGGGGGCGACGCTCGTCGACGAACCGGGTGCCGCGCCCGGCAAGGCCCTGCCGGCGTTTTCCGTGCTCTACGTGTACCAGCGCAAAGACGTCAACGGCAGCCCGTGGGTGCGCGTCGGCGCTGCCACCGACGGACGCAGCGACGGCTGGCTGCCGGCTGCCCAGGTCAGCGACTGGAAACAGAGCCTGGTGCTCAAGTTCACTGAACGCTCGGGTCGCGCGCCGGTGATGTTCCTGCGCCAGCCCGGCGAAGTGGAAAAGCTGCTGGCTAATCCTTCCAACGCCAAGAATGTGCTGCTCAAGGCCCAACAGAACCCGACGGACAACCAGCAGGTGCTGGCCCTGGAACCGGCGGCCAGCGCCGTGCCGCAGAACCAGTTCTACCTGTTACCGATCTTCGATTCGCGCGAGAGCTTCGACGAGAACGGTCAGCCTGTGCAGTTGTTGAACGTGGCCTCCATCGACCCCGGCAGCACACCTCGGGCCGCGTCCAACAACACGCCGATCCTGACCGCCAACGCCGATGCGTTCCGTACCGCCGTGGTGCTGGTGGTGGACACCACCGTGTCCATGCAGCCCTACATCGATCAGGTGCGCGACGTGGTTCACGAACTGCAGACCCGCATTGCCGAGCGTGGCGAACTGGACAGCGTCAGCTTCGGCTTGGTGGGTTTCCGCAGTAGCGTCAAGAAAACTCCAGGCCTGGAATACGTCGCCAAGACCCTGATCACCCTGGAACAGGGGCGCGACCCGCAACGCTTCCTGGACCTCGCACGGCAGGTCAAGGCCTCCACCGTGTCGAGCCATTCGTTCAACGAAGACGCGTTTGCCGGCGTGATGGAAGCGGTGGAGGGCATGGACTGGTCCGGCTATGGCGGACGCCTGATCCTGCTGATCACCGACGCCGGCGCCCTGCGCAAGAACGACCCGTTTGCCGCCACACAGATGAACGAAGCCGAAGTGCGTCAGGCGGCCCTGGGCAAGCAGATCAAGATCTACGCCTTGCACCTGCTCAGCGACGCCGGCAAGAAAACCCATGCCGGCGCCCAAAGCCAATACCGCACCCTGACCGCCGACGCCAACCCGCAGATCGGTGACCTGTACATTCCCGTCGCCGGCGCGGATGTGCGCAAGCTCGGCGAGCGGGTGGACGAGATCGGCTCGGTGTTCGCGGATCTGGTGCATCAGGTGCGCAGCAACAAGCCGCAAAGCGTTCCGGCGCTGGGCGCCGCACCGAGCCTGGCCGACAAGTCGGCGGCCGTGGGCTACGCGATGCACATGGATTTCCTTGGCCGCAAGACCGCCAGCCAGGCGCCGCAACTGGTCAGCGCCTGGACCGCCGACCGCGACCTGACCAACCCGGCGCTGCCGGCGTTCCAGGTCTGCGTGATGCTGACCAAGCTGCAGCTCAACGACCTGCAACAGTCGCTGAAACTGATCGTCGACGCGGCCCGCAAGACCCAGAGTTCGCCCAAGGATTTCTTCCAGGAAATCGCCAGCGCCAGCGCCTACATGAGCCGCGACCCCTCGGCCTTGCGCAAGGGCGGCAACCTGGCCGACGGCGGCATCCTCGGCGAGTACCTGGAAGGGCTGCCGTACCGCAGCAAATCGCTGAACATGACCCAGGACCTGTGGTTGTCCTTGAGCGTGGCCGAGCAGGAAGACTTCATCGACGAGCTGGATTCGAAAATCCGCCTCTACGAAACCTTCCACAACGACCTCGCCAACTGGGTGCGCTTCGGCGATGCCGAGCCAGGCGATGCGCTGTACCGCGTTCCATTGTCGACCTTGCCATGATGCTGAGCCTGAGCGCGGTGCACAAAAGCCGGGGTGCCGGCAGCCAGCGCTACAGCCTGGTGATCCCACGGCTGCAGCTGCGTGCCGGTGAGCAACTGGCGCTGGTCGGCCCCAGCGGCTGCGGCAAGAGCACCTTGCTGGACATGCTGGCGTTGGTGCTGGCGCCGGATCAGGCCGGGCAGTTCGACTTTACCCCTGCCAATACGCCGTTGGACATTGCCCGGCTCTGGCGAGGCGCCGAGCAAAGTGAGCTGGCGCAGCTGCGCAGCCGGCACCTGGGTTATGTGCTGCAAACCGGCGGCTTGCTCGGGTTCCTGAGTGTGCGCGGCAACATCGAATTGTCGCGCCAACTGCTCGGTTTGAAGGATGACGGCAGCGTGGCGCGCCTGGCCGGGCAACTGGATATTGCCGATCAACTGGACAAGAAACCGGCGGACTTGTCCGTTGGCCAGCGCCAGCGGGTCAGTTGTGCCCGGGCCTTGGCCCACGGTCCGCGACTGCTGCTGGCGGATGAGCCGACGGCGGCCCTCGACCCGTTGAACGCCGAGCGGGTCATGCAATTGCTGGTGACCCAGGCCCGCGACAGCGGCGTGTGCTGCGTGGTTGCCACCCACGATGAAGCCCTGGCCCGTGCCAGCGGCTTGCAGGTACGGCGCATCAGTTGCCGTCGCGACGTCGACGGCGGTGTCACCGCTACCCTTGGGGAGGCTTGCTGATGCGCGGCGCGCTGGTGGCTTCCCTGGCCTGGCAGGACTATCGCAACGACGCCTGGCTGTCGGCCTGCTCGGTGCTGGCCTTGGTGGCGGTGGTGGCGCCGTTGCTGGTGCTGTTCGGGCTGAAATTCGGCCTGGTCAGCAGCCTGACCGAGCGCCTGCAGAGCGACCCGGCCATCCGGGAAATCATTCCCCTGGGCGGCGGTCGCTTCAGCGCCGGGTTCATCGAACAGTTGGGCCAGCGCGGCGACGTGTCGTTCGCCTTGCCGCGCACCCGGCAGATCGCCGCGACGGCGGATCTGAACAATGCGACAGCGGCCGTCACCGTCGAGATGATTCCCACCGCCGCCAACGACCCCTTGCTCGAACACCTGCCGTTGCCCCAGGGCCTGGACGAGGTGGTGCTGAGTCAGACCGCTGCCGAAAAGCTCGGCGCCAAGGCTGGCGATTGGTTGCAGGCCAGTTTCGGCCGGCAAGTGGCCGGTCGCAGTGAGGCGCAGCGGACCCGGGTGCGGGTGCTGCACGTGTTGCCGCTGGAAGCCTTCGCCCGTGATGGATTGTTCGCGCCACTGGCCTTGCTGGAGGCGGCTGAGGACTACCGCGACGGGCGTGCCGTGCCCGCGTTCGGCTGGCCGGGCGATGCGGTGGGCATGGCCGGGCAGCGCGTCTACCCGGCATTTCGCTTGTACGCCCGCAGCCTCGGCGATGTGGAGCCGCTGCGGCAGTATTTTGCGGCGCAGAATCTTTTGGTGTCGACCCAGGCCCAGACCATCGCACAAGTGCAATCGTTGAGCCGCAACCTGTCGATCGTGTTCTGGATCATCGCCGGGTTGGCGTTGGCGGGGGCGTTCGCAGCGATTTTTGCCGGGGCGCTGGCGGCGGTCGAGCGCAAGCGGCGGGAGCTGTCGGTGTTGCGCCTGTTGGGAGTATCCACCGCCGCGCTGCTGCTGTTCGTGGTGCTGCAAGCGCTGTACAGCGCCAGCTTCGCGGCTCTGTTGAGTGCCGGGTTGTACGGCCTGGCGCAGTCGGGCCTGAATCATTTATTTGCACAGATGCCGGGCGAGTACGCCAGCCATCTACTGCCGCGTCACTACGCCCTGGCCCTGCTGGCCGTGCTCGGCGTCAGCGCCGTGGCGGCGGCCTGTGGCGGCTGGCGCGTGGCGCGCATCCAGGCTTCTGAAGGAATTCGCGATGTATAAGTTACTGGGCGCCGCCGTGGCGCTGAGCCTGGCCAGTCTGGCGGCTCTGAGCAACCTGGCAAGCGCTGATGAAGGCAGCGACAAGCTGGACAACCCCAAGCCGTTGCCCGATGACGTCAGCCTGCCGCTGCCGTGTGACGGGCAGATGGTGTTCCGCTACGTCTATATCCTCGCCCAGGGCACCCTGGACGACCGCGAGATCAGCCTGGGCTACCCGTTCAGCGAAGGTGAGGCCGGCTACCAGCAGTCGTTCATTTCCGGCTACCGGCGCGACTTCATCAACGGCCAGTTCACACTCAAGGACCTGCCCAAGGACTGGAACAAGACCATCACGCCGTTGATGCCCAAGACCGACGCCCAGACGCCGCTCAAGCCGATGCTGTATTTCATCGGTAAATACGAAGTCACGGCGCGTCAGTACGCCCAGGTCATGGCCCAGGCGCAGTCCCTGGCCAGCGGCGAACCGGCACCGGCCTGCGAAACCCTGCAAGCCGAGCTGCCCCAGGGCATGGCCGGGCGCTTGCCAAAGGTAAAACTGTCGAAGTTCGAGGCCGAGCGTTTTTCGGCGGTGTACAGCGCCTGGTTGATGAAATACCACAAGGATCTGCTGCCGGTGAGCGGTCGCGGCACCTCCGCTGAAGACGGCGGGTTGGGTTTCGTGCGCCTGCCCACCGAAGTCGAGTGGGAATTCGCCGCCCGTGGCGGGCAGGCCGTCAGCCGCCAGGACCTGGAAGGACGACTATTCCCACGGCGTCTGGAAGGCAGTGAAAGCGACGGGCCATTGGCCGATTGGGCGGTGTTCAACCAAGTGGCCGGCGGCACGGGCCAGGCGGCGCGACTGATGCCCATCGGCACCAAGTTGCCGAACCCCATCGGCCTGTTCGACGTGATCGGTAACGCGGCCGAGATGGTCCAGGAATCTTTCCAGCTGGTGCATTCCGGACGACGCCAGGGCGCCTACGGAGGGTTCGTGGTCAAGGGCGGTAACTACCTGGAAGGCGAGGGCACGCTGTTTACCGGCATGCGCCGCGAATACCCCTTGTTCGCCGCCGATGGCACCGAGCAGAGCAACGAAACCACCGGTTTCCGGGTGGCCGTCGGCGCGTTGTCGGCACCGCGTTCGCGCTACAAGGAACTGTTCGCCCAATGGCAGAAAGAAGGCCGCCTCGCGTCCCTGACCGATGCCATCGACGACGTCCAGGATCCGACCAAGCGCCTGGACAGCATCATCGCCGCCAGCGTCGACCCGCGCCTGCAAGCCGAGCTGGGGCTGGTCAACGAAGAGCTCAAGCGCAACGTCTCGCTCATCGCCCAGCAGCGCGAGGAAGCAGCCGGCAACCTGATCCAGTCGGCGGCCCTGGTGGCCGAGACCGTCAACAACTACAACATCCGCCTGACCAATCTGCAGCGCAGCCACCAGGCGGCGGTGGACGCCAAGGACGATGCCAGCGCGCAGCTGTTCGCCACGGCCATCGACAACGGCCGCAGCGCGCTGGATGGCGCGGTGGCGATCTATATCGACAACCTGGCGACCGGCACGCGTTACACCGATGCCGTGATCCAGGCGCAGTTTCAACGCATCAAGGAGGAGATGGAGCGCAAGCCGGTACTGGGCAAGAGCCTGGTGGCGCGCGCCACGTTATTCGTTCGTCATGTCGGGGATTATCGTCAACAAAAACGAGCCGACCCGGCGGCGATATTGAAGGAATTGCTGGCAACGAGCGCCCTGCGGTCTTGAGTGCTCAATGTTGGCAAGCTTGGAGGGAACCCAGGCGGCGTCGGGCCGTGCTGGGTTGGTCAAAACTTAAAAGAGAACACAACTATGCTTTTCTCCCGTAAACCTTCTGCTTCGGTTTCCAAGCGTCATTTGCTGATGGTCGCTGTCGGCTTCAGCACCGTACTGACCGGTTGCGCGACATCGCCGACGTCCAAGGTCGCGTCGAGCACCAAGGTCGAGTACTACCCGAACTGCTACGAGCCGGTGCAACACCTGCGTGCCACCGAAGGCAACATGACCCAGTCGGTCATCACCGGTGCCGCCGTCGGCGCAGTCGGCGGTGCGCTGCTGGGCGTCCTGACCGCCGACAAGGAAGACCGTGGCCGCAACGCCGCCATCGGTGCCGCGGGCGGCGCCCTGGCCGGTGGCGCAGTGGGTTACTACAACGAGCGCCAGAAGCAGATCGCCGATGACAACCAGCGCATCGCCTCCTACGCCGCCGACGTCAATAAGCGTGTGGGCGACATCGACCGCAGCACCGCCTACGCCAAGGCTTCGCAGCAGTGCTACCAGAGCGCGTTCACCAAACTGGTCGCTGACCGCAAGGCCAAGACCGTCAACGACACCGAAGGCCGCAAGCGCCTGGCGGAAATCGTCGCCGGCCTGAAAGAGTCCAACGACCTGATCGTCGCGGTCAACGGCAAAGCCTCCGAGGACCTGAACAACTACACCCAGGCCTACGAGAAAGACCTGCAGCAAGTGGGTGTGCAGCGCACTGACGTGGTCACCGTGGCAACCGCCGAAACCACACCAGTCGTGGCGCCAACCAGCAAGACCAAGAAAGCCGTGAAGCCGGCGAAAAAGCCTGTGCTGCCAACCGTGCCGAAAGAAGCGGTCACCACCGAGAAAACCCTGCAGACCGCCAAGGCCAAGCAGGATGAAAGCAAGCAGGTCGCCAGCGCTGGCACCACTCAGGTCAACAGCATGTGCAAAAACCCGGACCTGGGCGACTGGGCACCGGTTCCTTGCCCGAATGTTTGATTGAGTGATTGCTGCTGATCACGCCTTTGCCGGGGTGATCAGCGCATGCAGAACTTGTGGGAGCGGGCTTGCTCGCGAATGCGTCGGTTCAGTTGGCATCTGTGTTGCTGACCCACCGCTTTCGCGAGCAAGCCCGCTCCCACAGTTGTTTTGTGTGTATCGCAATATCAGCAGCAACCTAGATCTCCTGTGGGAGCGAGCCTGCTCGCGATGGCTGCTTTATTGAATACATATCCATTGCTGCGGTAACGGCCACTGGCGGTTCCGCCCTTACGGCGGGTCACTTTTGGCAAACGCCCCAAAAGTAACCAAAAGGTCTGTGCCCCACCACTCGGCACCTCGCCTGGGCGAGGTGTTCCCTCACTCCGGCATTGCTCCGTGGGCCCGCCGCGAAGGGCCATCCATGGCCCAGCGCGGCTATCCCGGCATCCATGCCGGGATGCCCACTACGCAATGCCTGCGTTCGGCCAGCGTGGTTAATGGGGCCTTAAGATCAAAAGCAAAGCAAAGCAAAGCAAAGCAAAAGCAAAGCAAAAGCAAAAGCAAAAGCAAAAGCAAAGCAAAAGCAAAAGCAAAAGCAAAAGCAAAAGCGAGGCGGCCTGATGGCCGGCCTATCTTTCCCGGCCATACCGCGATCCAATTGTGGGAGCGAGCCTGCTCGCGATGGCGTCGGCCCGGCTTGCATCGTCGCAAGGCTTTATACCGTGGCGTTCTGCGCCGTCTCCCGTGTTTCCAGATCATCCAACGCTCGTTCAACCAGCAACTGAACCCCATCGGCCATGCGACTGATCGCCAGGGCGATGCAGCGGCGTGAGTCGTCGACGTCATCGGCCAGGTCGGCGGCGATGGTGCTGATCGATTGCAGGTCTTCGGAGGCGTTGGCCAGTAGGGTTTCGGTGTCGATGTTGGGGGCGACGATGAAGAGCTGGTGCTTGTCGGCTTCAGGCGGGGAGGGTTGGGGGTTGAGGTAGTAGTCGAGGGCGCGGGTGGCGGCGTCTTCGTGCTTTTTGGCTTCGAGGGCTTCGACGCGGGGTTTATGGCCGCTTTGGGGCGGATTAGGTGTGGGCTTGAACATATTTATGTACCAGAGTTGGGGTTGCCATCCTTTCGCTTGCATTCGAAGAGGTGGCAACTGTGCGTAGGTGTGCAAGACCGGTCCGGTACCGCCGGCAGACCCGAAGGTCTCCCACGCACAATCGCCATAACGGACGCGAGCATAGAAAAATGCTCGGTCAATAGCCATAACCAATTGCGTACCGAACCGGACTTGCACGTCCGTGTCACCGCTTTTTCCGATGACGGAAAGAGGTTAGCGGCGCTTCAGAATGCTGCCTAGTTCATGAACAGCCCGGCGTATTGAAGGAAATGTCCGAGGGTTTGGCGAGGGAAAAGAGCAAAAGATCGCAGCCTTCCGCAGCTCCTACGGAAATGGATGTAGGAGCTGCCGAAGGCTGCGATCTTTTGATTTTAGGTTTGGTGACTGAGCAGGGAACGAGCCTGCTCGTGCTGGCGACCTGTCAGTTCCTACAGGTGACACCCATCTGTATAGATAGTTGAATGATGTCTCCACGGGTTTGAGTCATGACTCACTGTCGCCCGTTACCGTCATGCTGCGGTGCCGCTCGCCCCGACGCCTTGCCTGACGACAACAGCCATGCGTCAAAAGAGCCGTATTCGCAGGAAAGGACGCTGGTTTAGCACATTGGCACCTTATCAAGGACGGCCGGAAAAATGGACATCAAGCATTCGATCCACGTCATAGCCATGCTCCTTGCGTTTTCCATGCAGCACACGAACGCCGAGACGGCGACAGCCCTGGCTCCAACCCCCGAGCCAGCCACCCAGGACGCGCTGCCTAAAGCGACCCTTCCGGCTTCGGACACAGTTCCTGTGGCCAACACCACGGCGCAGGTCTGGAATAAAAGTAAGATCCCCATCGTGGTCAGCCAGAAAGGTCTGTCTCAGAAAGTCGAGCCGACGCAGAGTTATAACAGCGAAAGTTATCCTCAGGTTCCCATCAATATCCTGGTGCCGGATGATAGCCCTTCCCCCATCAAATACATCACCGTGACGGGCCAGAAAGGGGCTTGTACGGTGCCTGTCTGCATTTTTGTTCAATGAGCCGGACTTCCACTGTCGATCTGCTCAATGTTCCGGCTCCGTGTACCGGGCCGGTTCGTGGCGAGGGAAAAAGTCCCTCGCTCAGGCTGGCTAACGCGGTCAGCCAGGAGCCTGGACTGCAAGGATCGAAAAAAAGATCCCTCGGTGCTGTACCGTGACTTAGCAGTCATCTTTCAAGAAAACACGTCCATCTCCCGCCAACGCGATCCGATGATGGCGTTATTCCGAAGAATCGCTAAACTGCCCAGCCATTCATCTTTCTGACGAGGCTGTGCCCATGAAATTTCGTTTTCTGCTGTGGATGCTGGGGTTATTGATGGGCAAGGCCAGCCGGACCAATCCAGCCTTCCAGCAGCAGTTGGGTGACAAGGAGCTGGTGTTCCAGCTGCAAACCCTGGACGGCAAGATCGCTCGGCATTTCACCGTGAAGAACCAGCGCATCACCAGCCAGTCCGGCACCTACCCAACCCCGGCCTTCGCCATCGCTTTCAAGGACGCCGCCTATGGCTTCGCCACGATGCAGGCCAAGAACAAGCAGTTAGCGTTCATGACAGGGATTCAAGACAAGTCGATCCAGATCAAGGGCAACCCAGCGCTCGTGATCTGGTTCCAGGGGCTGACCAGGTATCTGAAGCCGAAGAAGGCCAAGCCTAGGACGTAAGAGCTTTGGCTTGATAAGCCAGCAAAATGGCTGCCAATGACAATCGGCCTGCTAGTTCCTACAGGTGCGGGTTCGCTCGTTTAGGCGCTTCATCAAAGCTTGATACTTTGACGGAGCAAAAATCATGGCCGGTTCCATTCACCCCGCAGAAAACCCCGGTACGTTGGACCCGACCTTCGCCGACGGTGGCGTACTGACGCTGCCGACCCCCGAATTCACTGGATACTTCACGCAAGCCATCCTGCCGCTAGCTGAAAACAAACTGCTGATTGCCATGCTCTTGCCGGGAGAGCCCGCCGCCATTGGGCTGGCCAAAGTGGACGAGGATGGATTGATCGATATGGGGTTTGGCGAAGCCGGGACAGGCCTGGTGGAATTCTCCATAGAAGGTCTGGACCTGGACCTCTACCAACTCTGTGCCCTGAGCGAGGGTGGATGGCTGGTGATCGGTCAATTTTCATCGATCGATCATAGCGGCGCTTATGTGTTGCGTTACTTGCCGGACGGGCGGCTGGATAGTTCCTTTGGCCAGGACGGTGTGCGCCTGCTTCCGTACCACAATGAGCCAAAGGGTGGCAGTCAAAAAGGGGGGGCGGCGACTTTCAGTCAGCGGGACCGGGAACCTTCCGCACAAGGGCCGCGATCTTCTGGCAATAAGGGCGCCTCTGCGGTGGTGCAGTTGGATGGAAAGATCGTTCTGCCCAGTGCGAGATATGTCGACGGCGACCCGTCCCAATGGCAATGGGTGGTGATTCGTCTTAACCCGGATGGCTCTACTGACGACACCTTTAACGGGAGTGGATTCGTGGTAATCGAACTCCCGGGTGTCGCCCGTAACCCTACCAGTGTCAGGGGGGTTGCTGTTCAAGATGATGGCAAGGTGCTGGTTTGCGGGGAGTATTTCCAAGACGCTCCGGCTTCCAGAGGTGTCTACGTGATGCGTTTGGATGTCACGGGTAGCCTCGATATGAGTTTCAATGGCGGCGTCGGCGTTGTGACCGTTGCGGATACCAATTTCGTTTATGCGAATGCAATGGCGCTAAGAGAAAACGACGGGGCGATCGTTATTGCAGGGGAGATTTGGCGCGACCAACACCGTCATGGGCTGATGTTCGTGTTAAGTCGCGATGGATTCTTCGATTTTTCTTTCAATGGCGGGCAGCCACTTTTCTCCAGGTTGGTACCTCAGGGGCAAGATTGGCGTCGCTGCATATGGCAGGCAGACGGTTCCATCCTTGTCGCGGGCACTGTCGGCAGGGGCGTGGTTGAAGAGAAAGTGTTCGCGCTGACAGCGCGTTTCAACTCTGATGGTTCGCTGGACTCCACCTTCAATGGCAGCGGTTTCGTGCTTTTTGACGAAGACGGACAGTATGAAACGGTCGAGGATATGGTGCTGATGTCAGACGGGCGGATCGTCGTTTGCGGTTTGGCGTGGTTAACCGGTCCAGGTTGGCCCCACGTCGGTGGAAGCTGGATCGTTCGCTATCTGGTTTGAGTGCTCAGAAAAATCATGATTCGCCCACTAGGTAATCATGACAGATGAACGGATCGTGATCAGTGGTTTTGAAGTCGTCGGTGGCTCCGGATATGAGTGGATTCTACGTTACTTGGGTTAAACCGCCTGCGGTACCTCTTGCGAGCGAAGCCGCTCTCACTGGGCTGGAAAACCCAATGAGAGCGGTATTCAACCATGAAACTGCGAAGCCAACTCCCGCAACAACACTTCAGCTTCCAGCACTTTGCTGACCACGTCGTTAGCCTTCTCCCGCGTCAAACCCACACGCTCAAGCAGCGCATCGGGAATTTCTTCGTCCGGGCCGGAGCCGACGCTACGGGCTCGCAGCAGGCGCACGGCCAGGCACACCAGGTTCGGATAGGCGGCGTACTCGCCATCATAGTGCGGGTCGTGCTGGAAGCGCAGGGCGGTGGCCAGTTCGTCGGGCATGTCCCAATAGCGCATCAGCCAGGCGCCGATCTGTTCGCGGCTGATGCCTAGCAGGTGCTGCTCCACGTAGCTGTGGCACAGGTGCGGGTTGACCTCCAGGTGGCGGCAGATCAGCGAGAGGTGCGGTGGGAACACGTGGGCCAGCAGCAAGTAGCCGAAGTTGTGCAGCAGGCCGGACAGGTACGTCAGGCCGCCTTCCGGGCGCTGGGCGCGGGGCATGGCACGGGTCAGGCCTTCGATGACGGCGGCGGTGTAGATCGACTGCTGCCAATACGGCGTGGCGTGTTGCGGGTGGTCCTTGGGCAGGCTCAGGGTCTTGCCCAGGGCCAGGCCCAGCGCCAGGTTGATCACCAGGTCGAAACCCAGCACCCGGACGATGGCGTCTTCCACCGAACGGATCTTGCCCGGCGAGGCGTAGTACGGCGACGCGGCCCAGCTCACCACCTGCGCGGCCAGGGCCGGGTCGGTTTCGACGACTCCGGTGATGTCATCGATGGTGGCGTCGGGATCGACCCGCAGCTTGATGATTTTTTGCGCGGTTTCCGCCAGCGGCGGGATCTCGATGGTTTCTTCCAGCCGTTGCTGGATCCGGCGCGCGGTGAAGGCCTGCATGGCCTGGGTGATTTCCGCGCGGTCGTCGTGCGGGCGGTCCAGGTTGGGGGTGATATTGCTTATGGGCTCGCCGAACGTCGCGGCGCTGGCCTTGGTAAGCATGCTCTTGAAGGCCTCGCTGGTGACTTCCAGCAGCACCCCCGGCTCGCCTGAGTGGATCAGCAGCTTCGGTTCGCGCAGCAGGCTTTCTTCGTACAGGCACGGCGAGCTGGTCAGTGCCGGCAGGCCGGGCAGCAGGCTCAGGTTGTGTTTGCCGAGCATGCGCTCCAGGCGTTCGGTCGGTACCGCCGTGAGTTTGCGACCGGTAAGTTCTGCCAGGCGGTTGAGGTCCAGGAGCTGGCTTTGTGGAAACAACACCATGAGCGCGCCGACGGCGTCGTGCAGCAGAACCGCCTGCACCTTGCGGGCGGGGTTCAGGCTCGGTCGCTCGATCACTTCGTCAAAGCCGATGTCTAATTTCTCGAGCAACTGCCGAATCACTGACGGAGCGTGCGGAATTTCGGGGGCGAGGGCAGCTTCAGTCATGGTCTGTATCCGTTTTCCTACAAGTGCAGCAGTATAACCAGCTTGCTGACGCAGGTGCGCCCGGAAACTGCGAGCGTGCTCACACTTGGCCGTATTGCTGCCCGTGGCGCAGCCAACGGTCCAGCAGTGGGCTGACATGGTCGGGCCAGCGTTCCAGCAGAGCCTGGGCGGCGTCGCGTACCGCAGGAAGCAGATCGGCGTCGCGCATCAGGTCGGCTACCTTGAATTGAAGCAGACCAGTCTGGCGCGTGCCGAGCATTTCACCGGGACCGCGCAACTCGAGGTCTTTTTCGGCGATGACGAAGCCGTCATTGGTTTCACGCATGATACCCAGGCGCTGGCGGCCGATCTGCGACAGCGGCGGATGATACAGCAGCACGCAATGACTGGCGGCGCTGCCCCGGCCAACCCGGCCGCGTAGCTGGTGCAGCTGCGCGAGGCCCAGGCGCTCGGGGTTTTCGATAATCATCAGGCTGGCGTTGGGCACGTCCACGCCGACTTCGATTACCGTGGTGGCGACCAGCAACTGCAGGGCACCGGCCTTGAATTCGGCCATGACGGCGGCCTTCTCGGCGGGTTTCATGCGGCCGTGGATCAACCCGACCTTCAACTCACCAAGGGCGGCGGTAAGGTCTTCATAGGTACTTTGCGCGGCCTGGCAGGTCAGCTCTTCCGACTCTTCGATCAACGTGCAGACCCAGTAGGCCTGCCGACCTTCGGCACAGGCGCTGCGCACCCGCTCGATCACCTCGACCCGCCGGGTGTCGGTGACCAGCACGGTATTGACCGGGGTACGCCCGGGGGGCAGTTCGTCGAGAATCGAGGTGTCGAGGTCGGCGTAGGCGCTCATGGCCAGGGTCCGCGGAATCGGCGTGGCGGTCATGATCAACTGATGCGGGCACATGCGCCCGCCCACGCCTTTCTGGCGCAGGGCCAGGCGTTGTTGCACGCCGAAGCGGTGTTGTTCGTCGATGATCACCAACGCCAGGTTCTTGAACTGCACTTCGTCCTGGAACAGCGCATGGGTACCCACCACCATCGGTGCGCCTTCGGCGATCTGCGCCAGGGCTGCGGTGCGGTTCTTGCCCTTGAGCTTGCCGGCCAGCCAGGCGACTTCGATGCCCAACGGTTCGAGCCAGCGCTGGAAGGTGATGAAGTGTTGTTCGGCCAGAATCTCAGTGGGCGCCATCAGCGCCACCTGGTAACCGGCCTCCAGGGCCTGGAGTGCGGCGAGGGCGGCGACCACGGTCTTGCCCGCGCCCACATCGCCCTGGATCAACCGCAGCATCGGCTCGGGTTGGCTCAGGTCGTAAGCGATTTCGTTGCCGACCCGTTGCTGGGCGCCGGTGGGCGTGAAGCCCAGGTTGGCCAGGTAGCGCGCTGGCAGGTCCCGCGCCTTGGGCATGGCCGGGGCGCGCAGCGAACGCAGGCTTTCACGCAGGCGTTGTTGCGACAGTTGATGGGTCAGCAGTTCTTCGAAGGCCAGCCGGTGCTGGGCCCAGTGATGACCCAGGGCCAGCTCCTCGACATCGGCATCGGCGGGCGGATGGTGCAGGTAGCGGATCGCATCGGCCAGCGGCGCCAGTTGATAGTCCCGGGCCAGCTCCTTGGGCAGCCAGTCGGGCAGGCTGCTGGGACCCAGCAGGGTCAGGGTCTGCTGGCAGAGCTGGCGCAGGCGTTGTTGGGTCAGGCCTTCGGTGAGCGGATAGACCGGGGTCAGGGTTTCGTCCACCGGCGGCGGTTCGTCGCCGGTGATGGCTCGGTATTCCGGGTGATAGATCTCCAGCCCCGACGCTCCGGGCCGCGCCTCGCCGTAACAGCGCACGCGGGTGCCACGCTTGAGGCCTTCCTTCTGCGCATTGCTGAAGTGATAGAAGCGCAGGCTGAGCCCGCCGGTGCCGTCCTGCAGGCGCACCACCAGGCTGCGGCGACGGCCCATGACCACGTCGGCGCCGCTGACGGTGCCTTCGATCACCGCGTCCTGCCCGGGCCGCAAATGGCCGATGGGCACCACGCGGGTGCGGTCCTGGTAACGCAGCGGCAGGTGGAACAACACGTCCTGGAGGTTTTCCAGACCGACCTTGGCCAGTTTCTCGGCCATGGCTTCACCGACACCCTTGAGGGTCGTGACCGGTACCTTGGACAGCTCAGTCATGGCCGAGGCTTACTTGGCCGAAGGCGGCTTGGCCACGGAACACAGGCGGATCGAGTCGGCGAGGATCTCGATGGCCTTGGGCCGCGGGAAACTGGCGCGCCAGGCAATGGCAACGGTGCGGAATGGCACGGGCGCCGTCATCGGCCGGACTTCGATCACCCCAGGGGCATAGTGGTGGCTGTCCACCGCGGACAACGGCAGGATCGAAATGCCCAGGCCCGACGCGACCATGTGGCGGATGGTTTCCAGGGAGCTGGATTCTACCGTGGTGTGCTTGGCGCCTTCGCTGCCCTTGGTCAGGGTCGGGCAGGCTTCGAGCACCTGGTCACGGAAACAGTGGCCCTCGCCGAGCAACAGCAGGCTCTTGTCATTGAGCAGGCCAGCGTCGATGGTCTTTTTCTGGGTCCAGGGATGCTGGGCCGGCATCAACACGTAGAACGGCTCGTCATAGAGCGGCAGGGTCAGCACGTCGGCTTCGTTGAAGGGCAGGGCGATGATGATCGCGTCCAGCTCGCCGTTGCGCAGCTTGTCGCGCAGCACGTGGGTGAAGTTTTCTTCGATGTACAACGGCATCTGCGGGGCGACCCGGTGCAGTTGTGGGATCAGGTGCGGAAACAGGTACGGGCCGACGGTGTAGATGGCGCCGACTTTCAACGGAGCGGTCAGCTGATTCTTGCCGGCCTGGGCCAGTTCGCGGATGCCTTGGGCCTGCTCAAGCACTTTCTGCGCCTGGGCCACGATGCCTTCACCCACCGGCGTCAGGCGCACGGCACTCTTGCTGCGCTCGAAGATCAGCACGCCGAGCTCATCTTCCAGCTTTTTCACGCCCACCGACAGCGTCGGCTGGCTGACATGGCAACGCTCGGCCGCATGGCCAAAGTGCTGCTCTTGGGCGAGGGTCACGATGTAGCGTAATTCTGTGAGGGTCATGGCGAGCGTCCGTGAAGTTGCGAGCCAAGCATACCGGCTGCAATCGATAGACGCACGTTATCAGACTGCGGGCGCGGTGTGACACTGTCCAATGTTTCTGTGGCGAGGGGATTTATCTGTGGCGAGGCAGCCCGTGACGCTCTGCGTCACACCTGCTCGCGGCGCGCCAGAGCTGGAACGCGGAGCGTCCCTTGAGGCATTCCCACGCGGAGCGTGGGAACGATCACAGCCAGGGGCTCAGCGCCGACGCTTCTCGATGGAGTACACAAACGGCGCCACGATTTCGACGGAGCCGTTGGTCAGCATGTCGGCCGGTGGCTTGGGCAGCGGTTGGGCGTCGCGGATCATGTCCAGAGTGGCCTTGTCCAGGGACTCGGTGCCGGCGCTGTCCACCAACTTGAACGACAGCACGTTACCTTCGGCGTCCACCACGAAGCGCAGGCGGTTGGTGCCTTCCTTGTTCATCTGCCGGGCCCGCATCGGATACTTCTTGTACTTGGCCAGGTGCGCCAACAGCGTGCCTTGCCAGTTGGCCTTGGCCGCCATTTGCGCCGGCGACGGGCCAGGGGCCGGTTGTGCGGATTTTTCGCTCGGGGCCTGGGTCGGCTGGGTGTCGCTCGGCTTCTTCTCCGACGGCTCTTCCTTCGGCGGCTCGGGCTTTTTCTCTTCCACGGGCTTGGGCTTGGGCGGTTGAGGCTTCGGCTTGGGCTTGACCGGCTTGGGCACGGAGATTTCCGGCTTCGGCGCTTCGGCGAGTTTCGGCAACGGCAGCTCTTCAACTGGCTCCGGCGGCCGCGGCGGCGTGACGACTTTCGGCGGCGCGGGCGGTGGCGGGGCCGGCAACGGCGCCAGCTCGACCATCATGGCCTGGGGCGGCAACTCGATCGGCGGGCGCGACGTCCAGTTCAGCGCCAGTGCAATGGCGAGCGCATGCACGCCCAACACCACCGCCAGACTAGCACCGTAACGCGTCAGCTTTTGGCGCGTCGTGATCATTTTTTCGGCGCCGTCTCGAGTCCGACCAGGCCGACCTTCAAGTAACCGGCACCGCGCAGAGCGTCCATCACACTCATCAGGTCGCCGTAGTCCACGCCCTTATCGGCCTGGAAAAAGATCGTCGTGTCCTTCTTGCCCTGGGTCTTGGCGTCGAGGGTGGCGCCGAGGGTTTCGGCCTTGACCTCGTCTTCGCCCAGGAACAGGCGCTGGTCGGCCTTGACGCTGAGGAACACCGGTTTCTCGGGGCGCGGCGATGGCTTGGCCGTCGACGCCGGGAGGTCAACCTTGATGTCCACGGTCGCCAGCGGTGCGGCCACCATGAAGATGATCAACAGCACCAGCATCACGTCGATGAACGGCGTGACGTTGATTTCGTGGTTCTCGGCCAGATCGTCGTCTGCGCCTTCCTTCAAATGCAAGCCCATGGCTGATTACCCCACTTTCACCATGTGCGGTTGCGAGTTGCGCTCGGTCGGCTGGTGGTCGAGGTCGCGGCTCACCAGCAGCAGCACCTCGGCCGAAGCGTCGGACACCTGGGCCTTGTAGCCGGCAATGGAGCGGGCGAAGACGTTGTAGATGACCACCGCAGGAATGGCCGCCACCAGCCCGAGGGCGGTTGCCAGCAAGGCTTCGGCGATGCCGGGGGCGACGACGGCGAGGTTGGTGGTCTGGGTCTTGGCGATGCCGATGAAGCTGTTCATGATGCCCCACACGGTGCCGAACAGGCCCACGAACGGCGCCGTCGAACCGATGGTGGCGAGCACGCCAGTGCCGCTGCTCATGTTGCGACCGCAGGCAGCCACCAGGCGCTCAAGGCGGAAGCTCACGCGTTCCTTGATGCCTTCCTTCTCGCGGCTGTTGGCCGACAGGCGCATTTCTTCGAGCGCGTCGTGCACCAGCAGGTTGGCGAGGGTGCCTTCCTTCGCTGCCGTAGCGCTGGCTTCCTTGAGGGTGGCGGCTTTCTTCAGGGCCGCGATTTCACCGCGCAAGCGACGCTTGGCACCCATCAGCTCGAAGCCTTTGGCGATCCAGATGGTCCAGGTGATGACCGAAGCGATCGCCAGGCCGATCATCACCAGTTTCACGATAATGTCGGCGTTCTGGTACATGCCCCATGGGGACAGGTCGTGGGCCATGCCCAGGGAGTTGTCGGCCTCGAGCACCTCAGGGGCGTCGGCTGCCACGGCTTGGGCCGGTTCGCCGACCGCTGGCGTTGCCACGGGGGCGGCGGCTTCGGCTGGCGCCTGGGTGGCGGCCGGCGCGGTGGCTGGGGTCGTGGCCGGCGTCTGGGCGTCGGCGAACGCGGCGGCCGGAGCCAGCAGCAGGCTGCACAGCAGGGCGGCCACGGCGCCCCAGGCGCGAGGTCGGTTGGTTGGCGAAGCGGAGGATAGAGAGCGATTCATGCTGGCCGGACCTGAGAGTAAAGAAGTCGATGTTCTTCCAGGCCTCGTGAGGCCGAGAACAAAAGCGGGGTGCATTATTGCAAGTAATTCTTGTTAACAAAAGTAATACAGTATCTTTTTTTCCTGCATTCCTAGCCGCCCGTCTCTTCCGCACGCTAGTCTGCGGCTTTACCCGAGGAGAGCTCGATGTCCGTTTCTTCTGTTTTGATCGCCGGTTGCGGTGATATCGGCGGCCGCCTCGCCAGCCAATTGCTGGTCGAACATTGGCAGGTCTATGGCTTGCGGCGCTCGGTTGCGAGCCTGCCGGCGGGGGTTATCGGGGTGGCGGGGGATTTGTTCAGCGCCCAATGCCCAGCCGCCTGGCCGACCGGGCCGCTGGATTACCTGGTGTACAGCGCCGCCGCCACCGACCATGACGAAGCGGGCTATCGGGCGGCGTATATAGAAGGGTTACAACATGTGTTGGGCTGGCTGAAGCAGCACGGCCAACAGCCCAAACGGCTGCTGTTCGTGTCCAGCAGCAGCGTGTATGGGCAGAAAGCCGGGGAGTGGGTCGATGAAACCTCGCCCACCGAGGCCAATGGCTATTCCGGTCGGTTGATGCTAGAAGCCGAGCAACTGGCCCTCGACAGCGGCATCCCGGCCAGCCGTGTACGCCTGACCGGCATCTACGGCCCGGGCCGCGAATGGCTGCTGAGCCAGGTGCGCCAGGGCTATCGCGTGGTGATCGACCCGCCGCTGTACGCCAACCGTATCCACGCCGACGACGCGGCAGGGCTGCTGGCGTTTCTGCTGGAAGCGGATCGCCAGGGCAAACCCCTCGACGACTGCTACATCGGCGTCGACGACGCCCCCGCCGCGCTGGCCGACGTGGTGGCCTGGCTGCGCGATTACATGGGCGTCACCGAATGGGCCGAAGACGCCAGCGTTCGCCGCGCCGGCAGCAAGCGCTGCAGCAACGCCCGCGCCAAAGCCCTGGGCTGGACCCCGCGCTACCCAAGCTTTCGCGAAGGCTATGCGGCGATTCTGGAAGGGCGCTGCTGACACCTGTGGGAGCTAGGCTTGCCCGCCCACCCCAGATCTCGGCTGAACACAACATCCATACTCACCACCACTCCCCCCTGTGGGAGATTCTATGGTGCAGGGCTAGCCCCTAAATGCCTTTTGGTAAATATTCGCTCTGGTTCTTCAACAGAGCGAATACCACTCGGGCAA